>JBGPAF010000045.1:0-7878 GCA_041480535.1 Bacteroidia bacterium | reverse complement strand
ATATCAGATTTCAGATTCACCCTTATTACTTTTAAAAAATGAACTTATCAACAATACCAGGAGTATTACTGATAACGATGCTGAATAAACGATAAGGACCGGGCTTTTCTTATTAATCCTATGCACCTCTTTTGTCTGCATGTTATTGATGAATAGCTCTTTTGGAGGGAGTGTAGCCCATGACCATTTACCGGCAATTTTCCCTTCTTTCAAAAGCATATAACCGGGATTTGATCTCACGATTGTTTTTAGGGTTGTCTCATCACCTGAGAAAAAAGTAAAGCCATTATTGTATTTGCTCAATTCATCAGAACCAGAAGCTGTCACAATATAAAAACCGATTCCTCTTGTCATGCAATGAACTCCCAGTTCAAAACCTTTCGCAAGATGCGTCGGATCAGCTCCTTTAAGCTTCTTTGATATCATCAGAAGAGTATATCCGCGGCTGGTTAATATTTCATCTGTCAGATCCTGCCCGTCGGGCGCAGTAATCCTGAAATCGTGGATAGGCGGAACGTATCCTTTTTTTATAAGGACCGATTTCTGATCAATAAATTTCCAGGAAGTGTCATTTGCAGGGTAGTTTTCGAGTGTAAACTCCTTTTTCACATTTTCTTTTTCATATATAAATGTAGTCTGATATTCATCTACGGGCTTGCCTTCGGGTATTTTCATACTTTCCGGGATGTTGACTCCGGTCTTGTAAGGCAGGAAGTCAAAAAGCTGTAAATACCTCAGGTTCAACATAGAAAAAATAACGAAAAGAACTGTAACTATTGAAATTACAATCCATTCCTTTCCTGGAGTACAGATCTGTTTTACCTTTTTCCTGCTGGTGAAAAGTATTATTACCGGAATTATCAGGATAATATTCTTCCCGAATGTCTGCCAGTTTGTAAGATGGATTGCATCACCAAAACAGCCGCAGTCTGAAACAGGATTTGAGATTGCCAGCACCAGGGTAAGGGGTGTAAAAATCGCCATCAGGATCATGACGCCCCAGATCCCTGTCTTTTGACGGTATCCGCTCAGGACCGAAAATCCTGAAATGAATTCCGCCGTAAACAAAATTATTGCCAGGACAAGTGAGGCAGGCTGAAGGAATTCAAGATGGAAAGACTGGAAATAATCGCTGAGTTTATAGGCAGATCCAAGGGGATCGACAGCCTTGACGGCTCCTGAGAACATAAACACAAGGCCGACAATTATTCTGCTTATAAACCTTAATATTCTCATATCAGATAAGTTTTCTTTCAGTGATTATTTTAAGAATAAGCGAAGAAATTGCTTCGGGCCCTTGCATTGATCCGTTATTGTCGCGGCAGTTAACAACAACAAGGTGTTTGTCCGTTCTGGCTACTTTAAGATACATATCCCTGACTTTTTTCTGGAAATTCAGGCTCTCTTCATGGATATCCTTTGTTCCGTTGAGATAAGTCCTGTCATCACCTGACCTTGAAGATGAAAGTTTCTTTTCGGTAAATGAGAACGGGACATCAAGGAACAGGTTCAGGTCGGGCCTTGGTATGGCAAAGTGATCGAATTCAAGGGCAAGTATCCATTTCATGAGCTTGTCCTGGGCTATCTGATCATCAATTTTTGCACACTGGTAAGCAATGTTTGAATAAGTGTACCTGTCGAGAAGAACAATTTTCTTTTTTCCCAGCCACTCTTTTATCTTCTCCGAAGCATCCTTCCTGTCGCCGGCATAAAGCAGTGCCACAAGGTAAGGATCAACTTCATTCAGAGAACCGAATTCACCTCTCAGAAACCTTGCAATAAGTTCACCAAAATATGGTGCATCAGTCCTGGGAAAGTGAAGGAATTCACAGTTATAGCCTTTACTGATAATGTATTCGCTTAGCAGTTTCAGCTGTGTGGATTTTCCTGATCCGTCGACTCCCTCGATGACAAATAGCTTCATACTGGTCTTATTTCGTCAGATACAAAAGTAATAACGGCAGATCAAAGTTGAAAGGTATGGCGACTTTTAATTAAATACATTAAATTAGGAGGTTTAATATTTTATGGATGGATGCCAAACCCAGGTATATAAATGTCAGAGGCAATCTTGTTGATCTGTCTGTTCCGAAAGTGATGGGGATAATTAATGTCACACCCGATTCATTTTACGAAGGAAGCCGGTTAACAGAAGATGAAGATATTATCAGAGCTGCTACCCAAATGATTGAAGATGGTGCTGATATTCTGGATGTTGGCGGTTATTCATCACGCCCTGGTGCAGCCGAGGTCACTTCAGCTGAAGAAAGAACCCGGGTTATTAATGCAATAAAGCTCATAAACCGTGAATTACCTGAAACGATCATCTCTGTCGACACCTTCAGAAGTGAAATTGTCCTCGAGGCTGTCCTGGAATGCGGGGCCGGAATCATTAACGATATTTCAGGAGGTGAAGCTGATAATAAAATGTTCCGGGTTGTCAACAAGCTAAGGGTTCCTTATATAATGATGCATATGCAGGGAGTTCCGGGAACAATGCAGAAAAATCCTGTTTATGATGATGTCGTCGCAGACATTTTACGCTGGTTTGGTGAAAGGATATTCAGGCTGCAGTCAATGGGGATTAATGATATTATTATTGATCCCGGTTTCGGCTTTGGAAAAACCAGCATTCATAATTTTGAATTACTACGGCATCTGGGTGACTTTTCAATTGCAGGATTACCCGTGCTGGTTGGAGTCTCACGGAAATCGATGATATGGAAAACACTGGAAATAACCCCTGAAGAGGCACTGAACGGGACCTCGGTGCTGAATACAATAGCCCTTCTTAACGGAGCTGATATTCTGCGCGTTCATGATGTGAAAGAAGCTGTTCAGGCTGTTAAACTGGTAGAAAAATTAAAAAAACTGTAAGATTAAACTATGGTACTTGATCTCAAAATAATTGATGTAATTGATATAGTTCTGGTGGCAATAATCCTGTTTCAGCTGTATAAACTGATAAGAGGTACAGCTGCACTGAGCATATTTATCGGGATTTTTATCATTTACATGTTCTGGCTCATAGTCAAGGCCCTTAATATGGAGCTTATCGGAGCATTAATGGGCCAGGTGATCGGGGTGGGAGTTATTGCTCTTATAATAGTTTTCCAGCAGGAGGTGAGACGTTTTCTTCTGGTTATCGGTAACCGCTATATGAACAGAAGTAGGTTCTCATTCGGCAAACTATTTTCCAATGTGGAGGAGGAGGCAGGCAGTCCTAAAGAAGCAGAAGAGATAGTTAGGGCGGCAGAATCTATGGCTTCAAAAAAAATTGGTGCACTGATAGTCATTGGCAGAAAAAGCAGTCTTGACATTTATTCTGAAGGAGGTGAAAGGATTGATGCAATAATAAGTGCGGAACTCCTTGAAACTATCTTCTTTAAGAATTCTCCGCTCCACGATGGAGCAGTACTTATTGAAGACGGAAAGATATTTGCCGCCAGATGTCCATTGCCTATCACCGACCGTGTTTCACTTCCTCCGAAATATGGAATGAGGCACAGGGCGGCAATCGGGATTTCAGAACATACTGATTCACTCGTTGTTGTGGTATCCGAAGAATCGGGGACCATTACAGTTGCCGATGGCGGCGAGGTAAAGGAAAACATAACTCCGAATGAACTCCGTCAGATCCTACTGAAGGAGAAGATCTGAGCCTTTTCCACCCTGACGTCTTTCAGAATGCTTAACAGCTCTTCACATACAGGAAAAATACTAATTACCGGAGGCACATCAGGCCTGGGACTCGATCTGGTAAAGTGCTTTCTGAAGAAAGGATACGAAGTTGTTGCCACCGGCCGTAAAAATCATGCATTGCCCGATTATCAGGACAGGTTCACTTTCTGTGCAACTGACTTCAGCGACCTGAGCCAGACATCAGATACTGTGAAAAGGATCTGCAGGGATCACAGGTTTGATATCGTGATTAATAACGCAGGGGTTCTAAGCCCTCCTGATTTTCAGCTTACCTGTGATGGTTATGAATATTCGTTCCAAGTTAATTTCTTGTCTCATCTCCTTATTAATGAAATAATTATAAGGAATAATGGGTATGAGCGACCGTTGAAGATTGGAGCGACAGTATCACTCGTTTACAGGTTCGCTGAAAATGACCTTATAATTAACAATTCAGATAAAAACTACCGGCCTCTTAAAGCTTATTCAAATTCAAAACTTTATCTGGCATTGATGTGTTCTTATCTTCCCCATAAATATCAATCCTGTAATCTCAGGTGCATTGGCTTTGATCCGGGAGTATTTAGTTCTGAAATTTACAGAATGCAAAAAGGATGGTTCAGGTTTCTGTACAAAATTGCAGCACCATTTATGAAGGATCCTGAAAAGATCGCTGCCATATATGGCCGGCTAATCGAAAGGGATGATCTTGTAAACGGGGCACTTTATAAATCAGGAAAACGAACAGGAACGGTGCCGGAAACAGAAAACCAGGCTGTAAATGCTTTCTGGCAGGAATGTTATAAAATTATTGAGCCCTGGTTGAAATGATATGGTAATTTTGAAGATGCCGCTATTATATCTCTGGGATTTTTTATAACTTTTGCCTTCAGAATCAAACTATTGTTTGACTGATCGAATCAGTATGAATTTTGTGTAGACGTTGGGAAACAGATATAAACATATATGAAAAACTCACTCTTAATAATTATTGTAATGGCAAGTTTGTCAGCTTTATCCGGTTGCTCCGTCAATTCAGATCCGGCAGAATGGAGCAGTAAAAAAATTGATAAATGGTTTGAGAAGGGCGACTGGCTGAATGGCTGGCAGGTAAAACCTGATCAATCGATTAACAGGAAAGCATTTGCAGTTTCCTATTTTAAGAACAGGGGAAGGTGGGACAAAGCCTTCAACTTTCTGAAAAGCAATGACTTGTCAGGACTTGAACTTAAACGGTACGAAATAGATGGTGATAACCTGTATGCCCCGGTAAGTGAATATCTTACAAAAAATGAAGAAGATGCCAGGTATGAAGCACATCAGAAATATATCGATATACAATATGTTGCAAGCGGGAAGGAGTTTATAGGAGTTGCCCCGATGACCCGAAAAAAGGATGTTCTTGAACCTTATGATGCCGTAAAAGACGTTGAATTTTTTACTGTCACACAAGGGGAAAACCACCTTGCTATGCCCGACAGATTTTTTATATTCTTTCCGGAAGATGCACACCGTCCGGGTCTTAAGGATGGAGAAAATTCGCCGGTACGGAAAGTCGTGGTAAAAGTAAAGGTTGAATAAAGAAGAGACGCCTGTTTGGGGCGTCTCTATCACCTTGGGTTGGACGGCATTATGTAGTAAGGAGGTGATGCAAATCTGATATTTTTCAGGTTTATACGCAAAAGTTTACAGAATGTTACATTTTTGTGAAGCGCAGTCTACAGATATACTGGAATTCATTATCAGATATTTTTATATTTGTTATAAGTTTTATTATTGAAAAAATGAATATTGATCACATCGCTATATGGACCGATGATATTGAAATTGAGAAAGATTTCTTCCTGAAATATTTCGAATGCACTGTAAATGAAAAGTATGTTAATAAGGCGAAACAATTTTCTTCTTATTTTATAACTTTCCCGGGAGGGGCAAGGATAGAACTGATGAACAGGGCCGATATTCCTATGAAAAGGGCTGGTGAAACTCTTGGTATCGCTCATATCGCTGTAAATGCCGGGAGCAGGGGAAAAGTCGACAGGCTTACTCAAGTACTTGAACATGATGGGTACACTGTGGCAAGCGGGCCAAGAGTAACTGGTGACGGGTATTATGAAAGCTCGGTTCTTGATCCGGAAAATAATATAATCGAGATAATAAGTAAATAAATAAACATAAGTGTTGCTGGTTACTGGTTGCTTGTTACCGGATCCCGAATACTCGGGATTGCGATCTTTTCGGTTAATGGATTTCATTTTTTGAGATAACTCTTTCTTCATTTTTCAGCCTAAAATAATTACCCCTTTGATTATTAATCTATCAACGTATTAAAATACTGCTTTAAATACGTTGATCTTTTTACCCTGCCCTCCATCAGCAGCCCCGGAAAAATTTGCAACGTCCTGTGTAATAATTCTGACAGATATGCGTTTATACATTGATATTTGAAAGTCAGTTTCAGCATTAACAGATTTCGTTGAATTTTTTTTTTGATAGCATAAACAATACATCTTGAGAACCGGACGGCAGCTGTGTACCTTAAGGAGTTTTTGATTTAGCTTTTAAAGAAAAAATTCTAAGGTCTATGAAAAAATTGTTCACCTGCGTAACTCTTGCACTCCTGTCACTTTACATTTTCGGGCAAAATTGTACTATAATATCGAAGGCTAACAATATTACTCCCGATAAACTTTGTTCTCCGGTCAATGTTATCTGGAATGTCAGTTATACAGGAGTTACTAATGCAGGAGCACCTGTAAGCATAAGGTACGACTGGAATAATGGTTCAACTGTAACTGTTCCTGCAATTCAGACAGGTCCGGGGGTCTTTCAGGCAACAGCAACAAATACTTATACATCAGCCGGTAATTTATGCAATTATCATCCCCAGGCAACATTGATTGTCAATGGTGTATTATGCACTTCTTCCACTCAGGAACAGATAGTAACGGTATGGGATGATGATGATCATAACGGAGGTCACATGCATATATATCCGACAGTTTATCCAATATGTTTCGGCAACGGCGCGGATGTACGTTTTCAGGATCTGACCCAGTTCAATTGTGTACCACCACAGGAAAGAGATAATCCAAATGTCAATACGAGATGGATACAATGGATATATGGAACAGACATTACCATGACAGGAATTCCGGTTACAATTGACGGCAATTCAAGGACATTCCCTTATACAGATAAAGTTATCACCTTAACAGGACCTGTAACAGGTTCAGGCGTATGGTCGGAAGTCATTAATGTAGCCAATGATAAATTAATCGGCCAGTATTATCAGGTTACATTGCGCAACTGGAACTATTGTAATCCCTACGATGATCCTAATATTCCGGGTCCGCCGAATGACCGTCAGAATGGAGACCATCCTCCGGTTGTAACCACCGCAATAATATTAATTGTCCCTTATCCTGATGCCACGATTGCGCCTGTCGACCCTATGTGCGCAAACAGTGCCCCTGTCACTTTGACTGCTCACGATCCGGGAGGAACATGGTCGGGGAATGGAGTCAGCGGAAATACATTCAATCCGGCATTAGCTGGAGCGGGCAATCATACAATCAGATACGAAATTACAAATGCTGATGGTTGCCGTGATCAGAATGCGATTATAGTTACAGTAATGCCAACACCAGATGCAACAATCACACCAGTCGGTACCTTATGTTTCACAGATTCAGTTATTGTACTGACGGCTCATGACGCTGGTGGAACATGGTCAGGTTCGGGAGTTGTTGGTGATAAATTTGATCCGGCAATATCAGGATATGGGAATCATATTGTCACATATACTTTAACTGATGCAAACGGATGCACTAATATGGATCAGATAATCATAACTGTCGCAATACCAGATGCAACAATTAACCCTGTGGATACTTTATGTGTGACCAGTCCGGGCATTACATTAACTGCTCATGATTTAGGCGGACAATGGTCAGGAACCGGTGTTGTGGGAAATACTTTCTATCCGGCTGTCGCCGGAGCTGGGAATCATATTATCACTTACAGCATTGCAAATCCTGATTGTAAAGATTCTGATACAACAACCATAACAGTTGTACCTTTTCCAACAGTATCAATAAGCAGCATTGGAACTCTATATCTTAATGGTCCCCATGTGACATTAAACGCGACACCAGCTGGCGGAACTTTCACAGGACTAGGAGTAACAGGCAATGT
>JBGPAF010000044.1:0-7904 GCA_041480535.1 Bacteroidia bacterium | reverse complement strand
GATGCAGATGAAAGAAACAATGTACTGCTTATGAATAAATTCATAGCTGCTTCAGGATATAAGGTTCTTAATGATGAAACCGAAATTGTAAATATCGGAGATTCGAGGATTGCATTGACAGGTGTGATGACTGAAGGTTCCTTCCCAAAAATAATCCATGGGAACCTTAGTAAAGCAATTGAAGGCGCTGACAGTGCAGATTTGAAAATTCTGCTTGCCCACGATCCAAACCAGTGGGAGAAAGATGTTACAGGAAAAACCGATATTGATATTACCCTGTCGGGGCATACCCATGGCATGCAGATCGGGATTCTTACCAAAAAATTCAGATGGAGCCCGGCTCATTATTTTTATCCGAAATGGAACGGGCTTTATAAAGAAGGGGAACAATACCTGATTGTTAACCGCGGACTTGGCGTTCTGGGAATTCCGTTCCGGATATGGATGCCGCCTGAGATAACCGTTATTACAATTGTTCCTGAATAGACTCATACCAGATGAGAACAATACTTATCCCTATTTTAATTTCAGTCTTGTTACTTTTATCATGTCATAAACAGCAATCCGGATGGATCAGGATAAACCAGCTGGGATACAGAACAAATGACATTAAAACAGCTGTCTTCATAGGAACGGAAAAGACACAGCTAAAGTTTTTCAGGCTGATTGATGCGACTTCAGGGAAAACAATCCTTGAAAAGAATGAGATTATTAAGTCAGAACCCCTGGCACCTTTTATAAGTTGTTTCCGTCTGTCATTCACCGAATTGACCAAAGAGGGAATTTACAGGATCGAAGCAGGAAATGCTGTTTCACCCGATTTCAGAGTTTCGGATGATATTTACAATGGAACAGCCGATTTCCTTCTGAACTATATGAGACAGCAAAGATGCGGTTTTAATCCATTTATAAAAGATTCGTGCCATACACATGACGGATATATTATTTACGGCGGATCGTTCGATTCTACCCGCATAGATGTAACTGGCGGCTGGCACGATGCTGCCGATTATCTTCAATATGTAGCAACTTCAGCTAATGCAACATATCAAATGTTGTTCGCATTCTCAGAGAATCCGGCATCTTTCGGGGATAATTATCTTGCAAACGGATTGCCAGGCCAAGACAGCATCCCGGATGTGCTGAACGAAAGCAGGTGGGGTCTCGAATGGCTCTTAAAGATGAATCCCGCCCCCGGAGAAATGTACAATCAGATTGCTGATGACCGCGATCATATCGGGTTCCGGTTTCCGAATAAGGACACAGCTGATTACGGAAAAGGATCCGAACGACCTGTTTATCGCTGCACCGGGAAGGAACAGGGATTGTTCAGGTATAAGAACCGTGCAACAGGGATAGCTTCAACAGCAGGTAAATTCGCTTCAGCATTTGCAAGGGGTGCAGAAGTCTATAAATCTGCCGATCGTGAATTTTCAATGCTTCTGGCTTCAAAGGCGGTCTCGGCATTTAATTACGGACTTGAGAATCCGGGAGCATGTCAGACTGCCCCGGGAACGGCACCTTATTTTTATGAAGAGGATAACTGGACAGACGACATGGAACTTGCCGCCATTGAATTGTACAGAATCACGCAGTATCCGGAGTATCTGAAGTATGCTGTTGATTTTGGCCGGAAAGAACCTGTAACTCCATGGATAGGCGCTGATACTGCCCGCCATTATCAATGGTATCCTTTCGTAAATATGGGACATCCCGGAATAGTTTCAGAAACTGACCAGGCAGGTCTCAGACAGGAGTTTCTTAAAAACATGAAGGAAGGATTGCGGCGCTTAAAAGCAAAGGGAGAAAAGAACCCTTTTCTTATCGGAGTACCCTTTATCTGGTGCTCTAATAATCTGGTTGCTGCGACATTAACACAGGCAAATCAGTACAGGAAAATAAGCGGAGACAATTCATTCGCAGAACTGGAAGCTGCCCACCGCGACTGGCTGTTCGGATGTAATCCATGGGGAACAAGCATGGTTGTCGGACTTCCTGAAAACGGAGATTACCCTGAAAATACCCACTCATCTTATGTTGTTAAAGGTGAACAGGTTCCGGGAGGACTTGTTGACGGACCAGTATATTCCACTATCTTCAAAAATCTTAAGTATATTTATCTCTCGCAGGAAGATGAATATGCGGAATTCCAGACCAACCTTGCAGTTTATCATGATGACTATGCCGACTATTCCACAAATGAGTGTACAATGGATGGTACAGCCTGCCTGGTTTACTACCTTTCATCTCTGCAAAACATAAAAACCAAAGGAAAATAAAAAAATTGATCCCTTCTCAAATGCGGAGTACCGGCGAATTTCAGTACAGGATTATTTTTTCGCGCCGGCGGACTATAAGTATTGTAGTAAGTCCTGATCATGGTGTTGTTGTAAAAGCGCCGTTCAGGATACCGGTCAGAGCTATTGACAGGTTTGTAAATGAAAAATCGGGCTGGATAAAAAAAACTCTTAATAATTTTAATTCATTGGCAAGGATTGATAACCAGAAGGGTTACTCGGACGGCGATTCAATTTTATTATTTGGAAGGGAACATAAGATTAAGCTATTTCAATCGGACGACTATTCAGTCAGACTGGGTGCTGATAATACAATAGAAGCAGGTTATAATGAAGATAATAATCCATTGATAATTAAAGCCATGTTTGAGAACTGGTTTAAATTCATAGCCCAGAATAGACTTCCGCATACTTTACAGGAAATACTGCTAAAATACACGGAATATGGTTTTTCGCCGACAGGATTTGTTGTAAGAAAAATGAAATCCAGATGGGGAAGCTGCTCTTCAAAAGGGAAGATCGCAATAAGCTATGATCTTATAAGGCTTGATGAGATATTTGCTGAATATGTTATTATACATGAATTATGCCACCTGAAGCATCATAACCACAGCGCAAATTACTATAAGCTATTATCGGAGGTATATCCCAACTGGAAGAAATTACGGGGAGAACTTAAAAAGTATATAAGATAATGATGGTACGAGGTACGAGGTGCGTGGTACGAGGTGCGTGGTACGGGGTGTGGGTAAGTAATCAGTTTTGAAAAATACCTCGTACCTCGTACCCCATACCCCGAACCATTAAATTGTGAACTCCTGACGCATTGAGGGGATCTGGATATTGGTGAATCCGACTTCCTGAAGTTTTGCGGAATAATTTACCTGGGTTTCATATTCCCCGTGGACAAGGAAAGTATTCCGGACAGCACTCTTATCCTGGCAGTTAAGAAAACATACCATTTCCTTATAATCTGCATGACCACTGAAAGCATCAATACTTCTGACTTCAGCATTTACCTGATAAACAGTTCCGAAAATTGAAACTTCCTTATCCCCTCTTGCAATTCTGGCACCAAGTGTTACAGGAGAACAGTAACCTACAACCAGGATAGTATTCTGAGGATTTGAAATATTATTGGCGAGGTGATGTTTTATCCTGCCTGCTTCCATCATACCCGAAGCGGAAATTATTATGCATGGGTTTTTGTAATCATTCAGCGCTTTGGAATCTTCCTGACGTGTGATGTAAGTGAGACTGTTAAAACCAAAGGGATCAGAATCGTTTTCCATAATCCGCAGGATCTCCTTATTGAAACATTCAGGATGCATCCTGAAGATAGTTGTGGCATTAACTGCCAGCGGACTGTCAACAAAAATTTCAACTCTTGGCAGTTTCCCCTGGTTAAAGAAATTATTAAGCGAATAGACAATTTCCTGTGTCCGTCCTACGCTGAACGAGGGAATGATCAGCTTGCCGCCTTTGTTAACACATGTATGAACAACTGTCTCCAATAAATCCTCATCAGCTGATACAACATCCTTATGCAACCTGTCACCATATGTCGATTCGGTTATCAGAATATCAGACTGGGGAAATGGTTTTGGAGGAGCAAGAATCCTGCTTGATGGTCTGCCTATATCACCTGTATAAGCTATACGCGTTGTATGCCCGTTCTCGTTGACCAGTAAATTTGCAACGCCACTTCCCAGCATATGGCCGGTGTTAGTGAATTTCACCTTAACGTTGTCATGGATTCTGAATTTCATTTCATTCGGAACGCCAATAAAAAGAGACATGCATTCCTTTGCATCCTCCTGCGTGAAAATTGGCGTTACAAGGGGAAGTCCCTTCTTTGTCCGGCGTTTATTAAAGATCTTAGTATCATGCTCCTGTATATATGCAGTATCGGCAAGCATGATAGAACAAAGATCACGAGTGGCGTTCGAACAGACTATCGATCCTCTGAATCCCAGCTTATAGACGTATGGAATAAGACCAGAATGATCGATATGAGCATGTGTCAGAATAATATGGTCAATCAGAGAAGGATCAAAACCCAGATCCCTGTTCATCTCATCTGTTTCAAGACCTTTACCCTGAAACATACCGCAGTCAAAAAGGATCTTTTGTCCGGAATCAGTTGTTAAAAGGGTCTTGCTTCCTGTCACTTCCCGTGCAGCACCTAAAAACTTCAGCTTCATAATACTATCATTAGTTCTTAAAGTAATAAAAATTGTAGAAGTTTTAAAGGTAGCGAATTTTATAAGAAGGATGAATCTATTTCAGTCTCCAAAAATCGAGGGCAATATTATACAAAAAGACTCAGAATCATAACTCCTATTAATCCGGAAACACCTATTGATGTTTCCATTATTGTCCAGGTTCTCAATGTATCTTTAACGCTAAGGTTGAAGTATTCTTTAAAGAGCCAGAATCCACCGTCATTAACATGCCCGAGCATCAGACTTCCGGAACCTATTGCCAGCACCATTAACTCAGGTGTCACAGCATGGCCGGTGACCATTGGCAGGACTATTCCGGCTGTTGTAATACCTGCCACTGTGGCCGAACCAACGCAAAAGCGCAAAATTGTTGCGATGAGCCACCCGAGGAACAGAGGAGAAAGACTGGACTTGCTCAGTAATTCTCCAATGTAAGTACTTACCCCGCTATCGACAAGAACCTGTTTTAAAGCTCCGGCACCGGCGATAAGAAGCATTAACGTTGTGATACTTATAACAGAATGAGTCAGGGAATTCATAATATCAGGTATTTTCCTTCCCCTTGCCAGTCCAAGTGTAAATACTGCAAACAAGACAGACAGCAGCATTGCGATAACCGGATTTCCAACATATCCAAGTATTTTTCTTACAACATTATCCTCTTTCAGAATGAATCCGGCAATAGTTGAAATGCCAATTAGAACTACTGGTAAAAGAGCAGAGAAAAAACTTGTCCAGAAACCCGGCAATTCTTCTTCTTTTAAAGGTTTCTGGCTTACAAATTCCTTAAGAGGCTTAGCATCGATTTTACTCAAGGCCCGGGATAATACAGGTCCGGAAATAATTATTGCAGGAATTGCGACAATAATTCCGTAAACCATTGTTTTCCCAATATCTGCATTAAACATTCCTGCAATGGCTGTCGGGGCCGGATGAGGAGGCAGGTAACCATGTGTTACAGAAAGGGCGGCAAGCATAGGTAATCCGACATACAGTAAAGGGAGACCGGTTGAAGCTGCAATAGTAAAAATAAGGGGGATCATTACGAAAAAACCGACATCATAAAACAAAGAAATACCAACAACAAAACCTGTCAGCATCAGGGCCAATTGAATATTTTTTATTCCGAATACTTTCACAAGCCCTGATGTTATTTTCTGCGCTGCACCGCTTTCTGAAACCAATTTACCCAGCATTGCACCAAAACACAGGATCATAAGGATAAAGGCCATTGTGTTGCCAATTCCATTTTCTATGGAAACAACTGCCTTATCAAGTGACATCCCTTCAGCGAGTGCAACAGCAAGAGAGACAATCACAAATGATATAAATGTATTGAACTTCAGTTCAAGGATCAGAAATAAAAGAAGGCAGATGCCCAAAACGACAATTATGAGTGACATAGATTATCGGTTATAGATTTAGGTTGAGG
This sequence comes from Bacteroidia bacterium, assembly GCA_041480535.1. Classification (GTDB taxonomy): domain Bacteria; phylum Bacteroidota; class Bacteroidia; order Bacteroidales; family VadinHA17; genus LD21. The sequence continues at coordinate 1,950 of JBGPAF010000044.1, read as the reverse complement.
CATATATTCATATATGATATGATTCGGAAGTTTAAAGTTGAAAGTTTAGAATTTATTTATTTTAATTCCCCCTCCCATCAAATCCAGGTTCAGGCTTTAATGGAAATTTTATCGGAATATTATCACGGGTTGAACGGTATATCGCGGTGAAAAGCTCGACGGTTTTACGTCCGGCTTCACCCGTTACAAGAGGATCAGAATCATTTTTTATGGCGTTAATGAAATCTTCTATCTGGCATTGTATGTAATAAACTGTCGGATCATATTTATTAAATATTTCAGTATCCTCCTTTACCCATTTCTTAAGCATTCTTTCTTCTCCCGGGACTGTCCAGATATCATTTACCGGTGGTTCTGCAACAGCTGTCATTCCTGCGATGAACATTGCTCCGCCATCAGTCTGGACTCCGACAGAAGCTCCATTATCACCATGAATATGCACCTTACCGTAAATACCGGGTTTCTGCGAGTTGCTGACAAGGATGTTTCCTATTGCCCCGCTTCTGAATTTTACTATTGCCACAGCGGTATCATCAACTTCGATATAAGGATGGTTAAGGTTCTTCCAGATACCATAAACTTCATCCACATCTCCCATAAACCAGAGCATCAGGTCGAGCTGGTGCGGCGACTGATTGACAAGCACTCCTCCCCCTTCCGATTTCCAGGTTCCCCTCCATGCATCTGAATCATAATATGCCTTGTCTCTCCAGCCAAGCATGTAAATGGTTGCAAGCACAGGCTTTCCTATCTTTCCATTGTCAATAGCTTCCCTGACTCTCATAACAGGTGAATACCATCTGCGCTGGCTGATGACACCAAGCTTCCCATATCTTATTTTACAGGCATTGATGATTGCATCACAATCGCGCAGATCAGAGGCCAGGGGTTTTTCAACAAGGATATTGGCTCCGGCTTCAGCAGCCTCAACTGCAGGTTGCCTGTGAAAAGGGTGAGGTGTGCACACTATAACCAGATCAGTTTCATTTTCGAGGACCATCGGACCTATTTCCGAATAAGGTTTTATCTTATAAAGTGATGCAAAATCTTTTGCGCTTTTTGGACTCCTGCTCCATACCCCTGCAAGACGGGCGTTCGGTATGTTCTGGATAGCTTTTGCATGGAGATGAGCAACTTTACCGCATCCGGCTATTGAAATATTATAAATTCTTTTTGCCATAATTATGAAGGTCAGGGTACAAGAATCACTTTTTTCAGATTGTCCTCTTTCCTGTAAAGCTTGCCGAACCATTTTGCTCCTTCAGAGAGCGGAGCAGTAACCGAAATCTGATCATCAACGATTAATTTTTTATTTTCAAGCAATTTGAGGATATTTTCATATTCACCCCTTATTGCACAACTTCCCTGTATTTTAAGTTCTCTGGTTACAACTTTCTGGAGCGGAAATTCTATAACCTGTGATGTATTCCCGATAAGAACCAGGGTTCCCCCTTTTCTTACAGAGTCAACTGCCATATTTACAGACTCATTTCTGCCCACAGCTTCAAAGGCAATATCTGCGCCTCGCGAATTTGTCAGAGCTTTAATCTTCTCCCCCTGATTCAATTCCGACGGATCAAAAGTATTTTCAGCTCCATTTTTCCTTGCGTCTCTGAGTATTTCTGGATTATTATCAACAGCAATTATTCTTCCGGCTCCGGCAATTGATAAAAGTTTTATTACGAAAGCACCTATTGTTCCGGCTCCAATAACGACGCAATTATCACCGGTCCTCAATTTTGCCAGGTTAACTGCATGAAGTGCGACTGCTGCTGCTTCGACCATAGCAGCCTGCCCGAAAGTAACTGAATCAGGAATTCTATAGAGAATATATTGTGGTACTGCAATAAATTCAGCGAATGCACCATTGCGTTTATAATCTCCGGGAGAAACACCCAGCACCTGCCTGTTGTCGCTTAGGTTATACCTTCCCTCAAGCGTAAACCAGTC
>JBGPAF010000043.1:0-7959 GCA_041480535.1 Bacteroidia bacterium | reverse complement strand
TTCAGTAGATATGCCAAGTTTCTGGTTCATCAGTTTACCGGCGTTTGGAATCAGCCCGAAAACACCTATTGATCCGGTAATTGTTGTAGGACTTGCAAAGATCTTTGTACCGGGGGCAGAGATATAATAACCTCCTGAAGCAGCGTAATTACCCATCGATACTACAACAGGCTTGACTTTTGAAGCGAGCTCCAGTTCTTTCCACATTATATCTGATGCAATTGCATTGCCGCCCGGTGAATTAACCCTGAGAACAATAGCTTTAACTGTTGAATCCTTTCTCTCTTTCCTTATAAGGTCTGCGAATGCATTTCCTCCGATATTGCCTTCACTACCCTTTCCCATCACAATAGTGCCGGATGCATAGACTACTGCAATCTTGTTTTTTGCTGAAACCATCTTTTTCGGATCAGGGACCTTTGAATACTTATGCATTGGGACCAATGCTATTTTATCATCCGTAGTAAGACCCGATAGGATTTTCAATGTATCAATCAGTGCATCACGGTAAATAAGTCCGTCGACCAGTTTATTTTCAAGTGCTCCGGAAGCAATATAACCTGTAAGATTATCAGCGAGCTGATTGATCTTTTCAGGTGCGATCCCTCTTGCTTTTGAAATATCTTCAACAACATGCGACCATATTGATCCAACATAACTTTTTATCTGTTCTTTATTTTCATCGCTGAGCCGGTCAAGGATATATGGCTCAACAGCTCCTTTAAATTTCCCGTGACGGGTAACCTGAACTTCCACACCGATCTTTTCAAGAGCTTTTTTATAGAACAAAACTTCCCCGCTGAGTCCTTTGAAATCAACTGTCGAGGAAGGATTGACATAAATCTTGTCAGCTGCAGTTGAAAGATAATATCCTTCCTGCAGAAGGACATAGTCGGAGTATGCAATTACAAATTTTCCACCGGCCCTGAACTTTTGCAGCGCTTCCCTTAATTCTTCAGTTGTTGCCCAGCCTGAAGGCAACAGTCCGTTTTCGATAAGGATCCCCTTTACTTTGTCATCGTTTGAAGCCTTCTTAATATTCTGTAATATTTCATTCAATCCGGGCACAGGGGTTATTGTCATGTTAATAATATCGAATCCCGAATATGGATTGGTACTTCCCTGATCAGGAATTGTTACGCCAGCTTTCAGAACCAGAACCGAATTTTCGGATATAGAAGCAGGTTTTTCCCCTGAAATCACCATTCTGCTGAGGCTGGCGATCAGAATAATAAAGAATAGGACTGAGGCTATAATTATGCCTGTTATCGTTGCAAGGGTATATTTCAGAAAGCTTTTCATAAAGAGGATTGATTTAATAAAATGAGTTTCAAATATATGAAAAACAACATTATCAGGTAGCGTGAATAAAAGGAATTAATAATTTTAGCAAAAGTTCATCAAATGACAAATTATGTATTTCTGGGATTAGGTACCAACTTTGGTGACAGGGAGGCTAATCTTGCTAAAGCTCAGGAGCTCATAAGAAAATCAATTGGGCTGATTGATTCCTGTTCAGGTATTTATGAAACTGAGCCATGGGGATTCCAGAGTGAGAATAATTTCCTGAATATGATTATTAAGGTCCACACAAGTCTTAAACCAACTGATCTGCTTAAGGAAATACAGCTTATCGAAGGGCAGCTTGGAAGGATAAGGGAGAGCAGGCAATATGCTTCAAGAACCATCGATATTGATATATTGCTTTACAGCAATCTGGTAATTGACAAATCCAATCTTACAATCCCTCATCCTTTGATACAGGACAGAAGATTTGTTCTGGCTCCGTTCTGCGATATAGCTCCGGAGATGATCCATCCTGTTCTTAGTAAAACATTTGCTGTGTTACTGAAGGAGTGTAAGGATGAGCGTATTGTTAAGAGAACAGACCCCCTTTCTTTTCCCCCCGAGGGGGGAAATAAATCCACTAAATATTACTGAATAGCTCTCCCCTTCAGGGGAGATGGCCCGCCATTTGGCGGGTCAGAGGGGTTTTACGTTTAACCTCAAGACCACACAACTGCATGACTGCACGACAATCATAGCAATCCATTATCCGCAAAACTGTAGTAATCCTTTTCGGAAATGATGAGATGATCGAGCAGCTGGATATCCATAAGGTTCCCGGCATCCTTTATTTTTTGTGTTATACGTGTATCTGATTCGCTCGGATTCAGATTTCCTGATGGGTGGTTATGGCATACAATAATTCCTGATGCAAGATATTCAATAGCTTTTTTCATTACGATCCTTACGTCGGTGACTGTCCCGCTGATACCTCCCTGGCTCAGTTTCATCCTGTCGATCACCCTGTTGGATCTGTTAAGGAAGAGCACCCAGAACTCTTCATGAGAAAGGTCAGAGAGTAGGGGCTGAAAAATATCAGCCACATCCTTTGAGCATTTGATGTGATTTGCATCGGGCAGTTCAGCCAGATTCCTTCTCCTTCCCAGCTCGAGGGCGGCACTGATCGTTACAGCCCTGGCAGGACCAATGCCCCTGATTTTCAACAGATCAGAAACTGAAAGCTTCCCGAGAGAGTTCAGGTTGTTGTTCACAATGCCAAGCATCTCTCTTCCCAGATCAACAGCAGATTTCTTTCTTGTGCCTGAGCTGATAAGTATTGCCAGCAATTCGGCATCGCTCAGGCTGGAAATTCCTTTCCTAATAAGTTTTTCCCTGGGCCTGTCCTCGACAGCCCAGTCAGTAATTTTAAGAGACATAGTAAAAGAGACATATTTATCCCTTAAAGGTAAGAAAAGTTTAATAAAAAAGGGATCCTTTCCGGGATCCCTTTACAATAAATGATATCTGAAGCTTATTTCAAGCTGCTTACGTGCTTTTCGACTGACGATTTGAGGTTCGAAGCCTTCTTTTTGTGAATGATATTCTTTTTAGCCAGTTTGTCGAGCATGGAATTCATCTTGGGAAGCAATTCTTCAGCCTCTTTCTTGACGGTTTTGGAACGAATATCCTTCAGTGCATTACGCATTGTTTTGGCGTGATATTTATTGCTTTCATTTCTGGTTTTGAGCTGCCTTATCCTTTTTTCGGATGATTTATGATTTGCCATGCTAAAAAAAATTATCTTTTTTATTTTGAAATTAGTAGTCCATAGGGGAATCGAACCCCTGTTACCAGGATGAAAACCTGACGTCCTAGCCACTAGACGAATGGACCGTTTAAAGAACTTTTAAAATGCGGATGCAAAGAAACAATCTTTTTTTCGATCTGCAAAATATTTTATTAAAAAACATATCTGATTTACAAAGCCACGATTATCAGTTTCAGGCTGTTCAGTTGGAATCTTCAAGCAGTTCTCCTGACAGCAATTTCAGATCACATCCGTTAAAGTCACCTGAACTCATGAACAGGTAAACAGGTGCATCAAACTGCAGGCTTTTTATAAATACAAACATTTCGGCTGAATCATCATAAACCGCTAAGTTTTGTCCTGAAAAAGCCTCTTTTACAGCATCTTTTGATAATGGTGCCAGCTTTTTCATCTCAAACTGATGTGGATTGAAATAAACAAAAGCACGGGTCGCTTTTTCGAGGGTCCCTTTATAAAATGGAATAAAATCCCTGCTGAGGCTTGAAAAGGTATGAAGCTCAAAACATGCAATAATATCCCGGCCGGGATATCTCAAGGCTATCGCTTCGACGGTAGCCTTAACCTTTGAAGGTGAATGTGCAAAATCATAATAAAATATCCCGTTTTTATTCTCCTTCAGCTTCTGGAGTCTTCCGGATGTACCCTCAAAACTCTGAATGGCATCATAGAAACCATCTTCATCGATCCCGGCAGCAATGCATGCCTCCTTTGCTGCAGAGAGATTCTGCATGTTGTGTTCGCCGAATACTTTCAAAGGAACTGTTCTGCTGCAGGTAGCGGCATAGAAGCCGGTTTTGTTCTGAAAATGGCCATGAATCCGGTAGGGGATCTTCTTAATACCGGTTGCGGCTTCTGCAATTTTTTTCACTTCAGGATCATCGGCATAATAAATAAGTGATCCTCCGTCAGTAATCTTATCTACAAAAATCCTGAATTGCTCAACATAATTCTCAAAAGTGGGAAAGACATTCATATGATCCCATGCAATTCCGTTAAGTACAGCTATATCAGGCATATAAAGATAGAACTTCGGCCGCCTGTCAACAGGCGATGTCAGGTATTCATCACCTTCAAGAACAGCAATATGCGAATCATCCGAAAGGCTGACCATCGTCTCATAACCGGAAATGGAAGAGCCTACCATAAAATCGAACTTCACCCCGAGCGTTTTAAAGACATGCATTATCATTGCAGTTGTGGTAGTCTTGCCGTGACTTCCTGCAACTACAATACGTTTCTTGTTCTTGGTCTGGTCATACAGGAATTCAGGGAATGACATTATTTTAATTCCCGATTCAGAGGCTTTTAAAAGTTCAGGATTATCAGCTTTGGCATGCATCCCGAGAATGACCGCATCAATATCCGGTGTGATTTTTTCCGGATACCAGCCGTATTTAACTGGCAAGAGTCCGTATGAAGCCAAACGGGAACGGGCTGGTTCAAAAATCTCATCATCCGAACCCGTTACGGTATAATCTTTCAGGTGGAGTGCGATTGCCAGATTGTGCATTACTGCTCCGCCTATAGCAATAAAATGGATTCTCATCCTAGACATCACAGATCTGGATGCACTTTTTGAGGGAAGCCAGCTTATCTTTCTGAGCCGGGACAAACTCCTGCCCGACATACCCCTTATAACCTGTCTTTACAATGGCCTGCATGATTGCCGGATAGTAAAGCTCCTGGGTCTCATCAAGCTCATGCCGCCCGGGAACCCCGCCGGTATGAATATGACCTATGTGTTTGATATATTTTGTAATGTTCTCTATGATATTCCCTTCCATGATTTGCATATGGTAAATATCATACAGAAGCTTAAACCGTTCTGATCCGACCATCTCGCCAAGAGCTGAACCCCATGAGGTTTTGTCGCACTGATAATCCTTGTGACCGTAGCTGTTAAGCAGTTCCATAATTATTGTAACTCCGTGTTTCTCAGCTGTTGGCATAAGCTGGCGGAGACCGGTTGCGCAGTTTATAAGGCCTTCATTATCATTCAGCCCTTCGCGATTTCCTGAAAAGCAGATCAGGTTTGGCACCCCGGCTGCGGCTGCCTTTGGTATCATTGCCTCAAAGTCGGCGATAAGCTTCTCGTGATTTTCCTTGCGGTTGAATCCTTTAGGTATTCCCCAGTCAGTTGCATAGCCTACTGCACATTTCAATCCGGCTTTTGAAACAACCGGCCAGTCTTTCTCGTTGAGCAGTTCAATCGATTCAATACCCATCTCTTTGCAGGCTTTCGCAAATTCTTCAAGTGGGATATCGCTATAGCACCACTGGCTTACTGAGTGGTGGATGTTACCCTTAAGCTTATACTGGTTGTTGCCGGTACCGACCAGGGATTCGAATGGCTTTCCTGCAGTTATTACCGCAGCACCCGCCATACTTCCTATCATATTTCTTCTTGTCATGGTTTTAAAGTTTATTATGGGTCTAAATTAAGTATTTTTCATCAAAATTCAGGATTTGTCTGTTCATCCGGTGAAAGTTTTATATTTGTAAATTGGTCAATGATCCAGGAGAATTTTTATGAAAGTTCCTTCACGACATGAATACAGGAATGGACATTCCGTTGAGCTTCTGCAAAGCGGTGAACCTTTTTTTGCTGCCAATATTAAAGCTGTCGATCAGGCAAGCCGGTATATCCATTTCCAGACTTATATAGTCGATGAAGATGAAACAGGCCTGCGTATTTTTGATGCCCTTATCAGAGCAGCTGAAAGAGGAGTGCGCATTTACCTTATGCTCGATGCTTTCGGGACCAAATATCTTTCAGGTGAGCTGATTAAAAAGATTGAAAATTCAGGTATTCTGTTCAGATTTTTCTCTCCTGCCTTTATAACAAAAGGATTTCAAATGAGTCTCCGGCTTCATCATAAAGTGCTGCTTGTCGATGGGGAACTTGCTATAATCGGAGGAATGAACTTCGCCGACAGGTATCATGGAACTCCGAAGAAAAAGGAGTGGCTCGACTTTGCTGTTGTGGTAAAAGGTCCTGAGTGCATGCACATAAACAGCATCCTCAGGAGAACCTGGAATAAAACTTTTATCTCAAGGGAAGAACGTTCAAATGAAATTGTTCACACAACCCAGGTTTATGAAGAAAACATTAAGCTCAGGGTTACCGAAAGTAATTGGTATCGCAACAAAATTGAGATTTCAAGGAGTTACCGGTCGGCATTTAAACGTGCCCAGCATCATATGATAATTTTTGCTAGTTATTTTCTGCCCGGACGACTCGAACGTAAGCTTTTAAGGCTGGCCAGCGCAAGAGGTGTTGAGATCAAAATAGTTCTTGCCGCAGAGTCCGATGCCCCGATGTTTAAACGGGCAACTGGATTCCTTTATGAATATATTCTCCGCAACAATATAAAAATATATGAGTACCAGCCCTCAAACCTGCATGCCAAGGTCGCAACAGTCGACGGCAAATGGAGCACTGTAGGCAGTTACAACCTGAATCACATCAGCGATTACGGAAGCATTGAAATGAATGTTGATATTCTCGATGAAGCCTTTACTGAAAACTTTGAAAAGATACTGCTTAAAATAGTAAAAAACGATTGCAGGCAGGTTACATTCGAGGAATATCTGCGGAGAAAAACATGGTATTCACAGCTTCGGGGATGGATGTCGTACCAGATGATCAGGCTTTTAATGCGGCTTATGGCACAAATGACCTCGAAGAAGGGGAAACCCTAAATCCACCCCTGAATCCTGAAAGTACGGGCGTTGCATGCAACACCCCTGCAACTCAGAATTGGTGGAAACTCATTGACACGAATTCCAGAACAGTCGGCAGTGCCGTTCTCCAGTAGGTCCAGGTGTGACCACCATCGCGCATCCTGAATTCATGAGGTATCTCCTTCTTGCGCATCGCAATATGCACCAGTGAATTGCCTTCATAAAGGAAATCATCATCACCGCAGTCGATGTACCACCTGACAGCTTTTTTCTGGTCGTCCTTGATATTTTCAATAAGGTTCAGAACGCTGTATTTTTTAAAATAGGCTTCCTTTTGTGCATCAGTAATACCTTCAACACCCTGCCATGCTTTATAGTTCTTGAGTTCTTCGATACTCATCGGTCCGGCACCTGCGCTTAAAGGGCATGCAGAAGAAAACAATTCAGGGTGATGCAAGGCATATATAAATGTTCCATGCCCACCCATTGACAAACCTGCTACTGCACGATATTGTTTCTCTCCCTTTATCCGCCATTTTTTTTCAATAAAAGGTATGAATTCATCGAAGAAGAAATCCTCATATCTCCAATCCCCTTTTACGGAATTCCCATAACCTCTTTGACCAGTATTTGCATCTGGCATTACAATAATCATGGGAGTGGCAGTTCCTGCAAGTATATTCTTATCAGCAATATTCAGAACTTCACCGAACTGTACCCAACCGGTCTGGTCATCGCCTCCTCCGTGCAAGAGATAAAGAACAGGATAACTTCTCTGCGATGATTCATAATCTGGTGGCAGGTATATTGCATATTTCCTGTCCATTTTCAGGATTGTGCTGGGCATCGAAAGGTTGTCCATGACCTTACCGGTCTGGGCAAAAATAACAGAGGTAAATGCAAAAATCAAGATAGTAAAGGATGTTTTTTTCATAGTTTGAAAATTATTTTGAAGTTTTAATTAATGATTGGAAAGGTATTAAAAAAAATCTTTTTCCCGCAGATCGCGCAGATTTTCGCTGATTTAATCTGCGTTTTGTCCGCCCCCCTGCCCCCCTAAAGGGGGGTAATACCAAAAGCCCCCTTTAGAGGGGCAGGGGTTATTAACTCCGTGAAACTCTGTGTCCTCCGTGGTTAAATGGTTTTTAATTGTTATTATT
>JBGPAF010000042.1:0-8123 GCA_041480535.1 Bacteroidia bacterium | reverse complement strand
GGTAAACAAATCCTATCAGGAGTGCAATGGCAGCAACTTCGCCTAGCGACCCTCCCATATTACCCAGAAACATCTGAGCCGGTGTGGGAATCTGATGCATAAGGCTTGATAAAGGTTCTCCGTTTTTCAGTCCTTCCTTTATCACTGCCAGTGGCGTGGCTCCTGTGACAGCATCAAGGTAACCTGTACCAAATCCCTTTGGTACAGGCCAGCTGGTCATTTGGACCGGAAACGAGACCAGCATAAAAACACGTCCGACAAGCGCAGGATTAAATGGGTTGTTCCCCAGCCCTCCGAAAGTCATCTTTGCAACCGCAATTGAAATAAAACTGCCTATTACAATTATCAGAACCGGAATATTTGAAGGAAGATTGAAGGCAAGAAGAATGCCGGTCACCAGAGCGGATCCGTCGGTTATCGAGAGAGGTTTTTTAAGGACATACCTCTGTATCAGATATTCAAAGAGCAGACAGGAAGATACAGATGTTGCTGTAACTATTATTGCGCCTATACCAAAATATATAACTGAAGTAATAAAAGCCGGGATAAGCGCCACGACAACTTTTAACATCAGTTTTTGCGTCAATTCTTTTCCGTGCGCATGGGGCGACGGTGATACATTCAGGAGATTACTCATATCTTTTAACGAATTCCTATTATTTCAAATTCCTTTCACGAGCCATTTTAATAACAGCGGATTTACCAAGCCTGATATAATCAAGAAGGGGTCTGTTGGCAGGACACGTAAAGCTGCAGCAACCACATTCCATGCAATCGGTGATTCTCTCTTTCTCAGCCCGTTCAAATAAGCTTTTTTCTGACAGAGCCATTAAAAGATAAGGTTCTAGGTTAAGCGGACACACAGAAACACATTTTGCACACCTGATGCATGGTTTAGTTTCTTCTCTGACAGATTCTTTACCTGTAACAATAATGACACCAGACATCCCTTTTACCACCGGTACATCAGTATTGCTGACAGCTTTTCCCATCATGGGTCCGCCATTAATAATTTTCCCGGTATCATCAGGAAGACCGCCTGCAGCTTCAATAAGCTTTATAAGAGGTGTTCCGGTCCTCACCATGTAATTTCCTGGTTTTGAAAGAGATTTCCCTGTGACAGTTACAACTCTTTCAAAAAGAGGCTTGTTTTTCTGGACGGCTTCATAAACGGCAAATGCAGTCCCTACGTTATGTACCACAGCTCCCACATCAAGAGGCAGACGTCCCGATGGAACCTCTCTTCCTGTAAGGGCTTTTATCAGCTGTTTCTCTGCACCCTGCGGATATTTAACTTTTAAGGGATAAACAGCTATACCTTTGAATGTTGAGGCAAGCTTTTTTATATGATCGATTGCATCAGGCTTATTGTTTTCAATTCCGATTATGGCTTTCTCAACTTTGAGAGCCTTCATCAGTATGGTGACACCAGTCAGCATCTCTTCTCCCTTTTCAAGCATCAGCCTGTGATCGGAAGTAAGATAAGGTTCGCATTCAACCCCGTTTATGATAAGGACTTCACATTTTTTTCCTGATGGGACCGTAAGCTTTACATGAGATGGGAAAGTGGCACCGCCTAATCCAACAACTCCTGATTCAAAACATCGTTTAATTATCTCCTCAGAGGAGAGTTTGATATCCCTGTTTACCTCTTTACTCCTGTCAATAGACTCCATCCATTCGTCCCCTTCGACATCGATAAAAACAGCAGTCTGCTTGTACCCTGTACTGTCAGCTGCAAAGTCGATCTTATTTACTTTTCCTGACACTGAAGAATGAATATTTGCTGATATAAAGCCTTTTCCGGCAGCAATTAACTGACCAGCCTTTACGATATCTCCTTTGTTAACGACAGGATTTGCCGGAGACCCTATATGCTGGGAGAGAGGGATAATAACACTTTCAGGAACAGGCAGGTACTCAATTGGAATACCGGCCGTAATCTTATTTTCAGGTGGGTGAACACCTCCGATGGGAAATGTTTTCAGCACTATTATATTGTTTTAATTATCATCAAAATTATCCGTTAGCAACTTCAGCCTGAGCTTCGACTTTCGGTTTTCTTGGGGGAAAATTAAGTTCAACAATTGAATTTGTCGGGCATTCAGCAACGCATTTTCTGCAGAATGTACATTTGGAAGCATCAATGTACGCAAGATTGTTTTCAATTGTGATCGCATTGAATTCACAAACATTAAAACATTTGCTGCAAGCTATGCAAGCTACTTTGCATGCTCTTTTTGCTGGTCCTCCTTTATCGCAGTTTGAACAGGCCACGTATATTTTTCTGTCTTTCTTTGCTTTCTTACGCAATTCAATCAGATGTCGCGGACATGCCTTAACGCATGCACCGCACGAAACACATTTATCGTCGATGATTACCGGCAGACCACTTGAAGGGTTCATATGTAAAGCATCGAAAGCGCATGCCCTTTCACAATCTCCATTGCCCAGGCAGCCGTAACTGCAATCAGTCTCGCCAATATAGAGGCTGTGGGAAATTCGGCAATCGGAGGCTCCGTTATAATGTGATGTCCGCGTTCGGTATTCAGGTGATCCATTGCATTTCAATACTGCAACAGTGCGATCGACCACAGGTGCAGTTTTACCAAGAATTTTAGCAGCCTCAGCCATTACAGGAGCACCTCCGACAGGACAATAAAGACCTTCAAAACTATCGGCTTTAACAAGCGCCTCTGCCATGTTCCGGCAACCCGCGAAACCGCATCCGCCACAATTGGCCGCCGGCAATAATGCCTGAACTTCGTCAATCCTGGGATCTTCAAATACTTTAAATTTCTGAGCAACAAAGTAGAGTATAACAGCCGACATAAAGGCCAGCAAACTCAGACAAATTATAGTTATCAGAACTGTGGAACTCATTAATTATGTTTTTAACGTAAAAGTAATACTCCGGTTAATTTTCTTTCTGAATAAGTAAAGAATGAGAAAATAGGGGACAAGCAGCAAAATTGAAACCAGGCCGGCAGTCAGCTCACTAACTGACATGGAATTAAGTATAAAGAGGCCGGTAATTATTATGACCAGGGGAACCAGATAGCTTAAGGCAACAGCTTTAAAACCTGTAGCCTGCTCCATCAGTATGGTCACTGTGTCACCGGGTGCGACGTTGTATTTTCCTTTTACATTAATAATCTTTTCCTCTTTTCCTGAAATTCCGCAAAGTCCTTCTGCATGGCACCCTGAACAGGCAGGATTCGATGTTATGCTGACAAGCACAGAATTAGCGTCGACTTTCTTCACGGTTCCGTCGTGCTGAATAGCCTCTTGAAAACCCGATTTTTTCATAGAAACCCCCGGCCTGTTTAAAGGCGGCAAATTTATGAATCCTGCAAAATTTTGTCCTGCTTTTTATCAGGTTTTAAAATCCTTTCAATTATTTATAATGATTCTAATTAACTACATACCCCCTTCCCGGCCTTCCCCCAAGGGGAAGGAGTAGTTTACATTTCCCCCCTGGGAGAAAATGAAAGGGGGTGTCTGATAAAAATGAAAACTGCATAATTTACCCTATATTGCTCCATGATTGATTTACGCTGAAAAGCCTTTTCATTTCGGCCTTAAGAACAAGATTCCGGTCCTCTTCCAGTAGTGGATCTTTATCAAGAATGCCTTCAGCTATATTTCTTACATATTCAATTATCTGTCCGTCTTTCACAAGGCTTGCTATTTTCAGGTCGAACGGGATCCCGCTTTGCATGGTCCCTTCAATATCACCTGGTCCCCTGAGCTGGAGGTCAGTTTCAGCTATCTCAAAGCCATCGTTTGTCCTTATCATGACCTCGATTCTTGTTGCAGCTTCTTTTGATAGCTTATCAGAGCTCATCAGAATGCAGTATGACTGGTCAGCTCCCCTTCCGACACGCCCTCTTAACTGATGCAATTGAGAGAGTCCGAATCTTTCAGCACTTTCAATTATCATGACTGATGCATTGGGGATGTCGACGCCTACTTCTATCACTGTGGTTGCAACAAGTATATGTGCATAACCTTCCTTGAAGAGCCTCATCGAGGCTTCTTTTTCTGCAGGAGTCATTTTGCCATGAACAATGCTTATGCAGTATTTTGGTGCAGGGAAGACCCTTGAAATAGTATCCCAGCCATCCTCGAGGTTTTTGTAATCCATCTTTTCCGATTCCTGTATCAGGGGATAGACAATAAAAATCTGCCGGCCTTCATCAATCTGGTTCCTTATAAAACCGAACACTTTATTCCTTTCTGAATCAGTAAAATGCATGGTTTTTACAGGAACCCTGCCGGGAGGCAGCTCATCAATCACCGAAACATCGAGATCGCCGTAAAGGGTCATAGCAAGTGTTCTTGGAATAGGTGTTGCAGTCATAACCAGAACATGCGGAGGATTAAGGCTCTTTTCCCATAACCGTGCTCTCTGGGCAACCCCGAACCTGTGCTGTTCATCAATGATGACAAGCCCAAGATTACTGAACTTCACATTTTCCTCAATCAACGCATGGGTTCCTATCAGGATATTCAATGAACTGTCCTGTAGATATTTATCAATTGTTTTACGCAGGCTCTTTTTTGACGATCCGGTCAGCAGGCTGACATTAATTCCCAGTCCCTGCACCATTTTACATATCGTCTCATAATGCTGATTGGCCAGGATCTCGGTAGGGGCCATCAGGCATGCCTGGTAACCGTTATCAATTGCTATAAGCATGCTCATCAGGGCAACAAGGGTCTTACCACTTCCTACATCACCCTGAAGAAGCCGGTTCATCTGCTTCCCGGATCCAAGATCTCTCCTTATCTCTTTCATTACCTTTTTCTGTGCTTCTGTCAGAGGGAAAGGTAAATTGTTGTAATAAAAGCTGTTAAAGAAATTACCGACACTTGAGAAAACAAATCCTTTATATTTCCTGGTTCTGTTGGTTTTGAACCTTAACAGGTTCAACTCAATATAAAACAGCTCTTCAAACTTTAACCTGTATCTCGATTTTTCAATCTCACCTGTATTTGACGGGAAATGTATCTTATGGAGCGCGTCATGAAGTTCCATCAGGTGATATCCCGAAACCAGGTATCCCGGCAACGTTTCAGGTATTCTGAACTTGATCTGCTTCAGCAGGTTCCCGATAAGTTTGCTTATGGTCCTGGAGGTCACAAACTGGTTCTTCAGCTTTTCTGTTGTGCTGTACTGTGACTGAAGTGCAGATGATATTCTTTGTGCCGCTTTTTCAGATTCTTCAATTTCGGGATGAATAATATTTACGACACCGTTGAAAACTCCCGGTTTCCCAAAAACGATGAATTCCACATCGGGAGGGAAACTTCCTGGTATCCATTTTGCACCTTTGAACCAAACAAGTTTGATAGATCCCGTTTCATCCTGAAAGTCTGCTACAAGCCTTTTCCCTGAGCCATGCCCTTCAGTGGAATATCCTTTAATAACTCCCTTTATCTGAACGAGAGGAAGTTCCGGATCGAGTTCAGAGATTTTGTAAAACTTTGTTCTGTCGATATATTTGTACGGGAAATGATATAGAAGATCCCGAAAGGTATTGATATTTAGCTCTTTGTTGAGCAATTCGGCTCTTTTGGGACCAACTCCTGTCAGGTAGGTAATATTTGTATCAAGAAAATCCTGCATTTTCTCCTCAGCGAAAGGTTGATAAAAGATACCCGAAATTAGTTATTTTTGACGACCTGACCTAACAGGAAATTCCGACATAAATGGACATTTTCAGTATCCGGCGGTTTATTAAGTATTTTGTTTTCTCCCGGCACCGGCTCGGGTACGGAATTCACAGTCCGTTTGTCTTTGATCTTGTTTCCAATGTTTTCCGGAATAAAATTGAACCCGATATTGTCTGTAGTATTGAAAAGATCCGAAAGAAGTTGATTGCCGATCCTGGATTGATCAATATTAATGATCTGGGTGCGGGATCAAAAAAGATGAAAACAAATCAAAGAAAAGTGTCAGATATAGCCAGATATTCAGCAGTTCCCCGAAAGTATGGAATTCTTCTTTCAAATATGTCACGGGTTTTTGGGAGCCCTCTTATACTGGAATTTGGAACATCACTGGGCATAAGCACGATGTACTTGGCTGCATCATGTCCAAAAACAACTGTAATAACGATGGAAGGATGCCAAGAAACATCTGAGATTGCCACCCGGAATTTCGAAGAAGCAAGATTAACAAATATCAGACTTTTAAACGGATCGTTCGAGGAACTTGTACCATCGGTCAAGAGTGAAAATACTTGCCCCGGACTGGTATTTATTGACGGCAATCACCGGAAAGAACCCGTAATCAGATATTTCAGCCAGGTGGCAGATATGTCTGACAACAATACGGTTGTAATCATTGATGATATTAACTCTTCGCAAGACATGGCAGAGGCCTGGAGTGAGATTAAGAATCATAAGGATGTTACGCTCTCAGTTGATATATTCAGGATGGGTATTGCTTTTTTCAGGAAGGGTCTGAACCGTTCAGGTTATGTGATCAGGTATTAACAAAAATTAAGCTTTAATAATTTCTTATTTAAGATAATTAGTCTAATTTCGAAACTTCAAATTAAAGCATGTTATGGATAAAGTAATTGAAATTCAGAATATTGTTAAGAATTACCAGGTAGGATCAGTAATTGTAAGAGCATTAAGGTCGGTTTCATTAAACATTGATAGGAACGAATACGTGGCAATAATGGGGCCGTCAGGTTCGGGAAAATCAACTCTTATGAACCTGCTTGGCTGTCTTGATACACCTACCAGCGGTTCTTATATCCTGAACGGGACTGATGTCAGCAAGATGGAGGACGATTTTCTTGCAGAAATAAGAAATAAGGAGATCGGATTCGTTTTTCAGACATTCAACCTCCTGCCAAGATATACAGCGCTTGAAAACGTTACTTTACCATTGATCTATGCAGGTGTACCTAAAGCTGACAGGGAAAAGGTAGCCATGGAAACCCTTGAACAGGTAGGACTTGCCGACAGAATGTCCCATAAGCCGAATGAACTATCTGGCGGTCAGAGACAGCGTGTGGCAATTGCCAGGGCTCTTGTTAACAAACCTTCAATAATCCTTGCAGACGAGCCTACAGGTAACCTCGACAGCAAGACATCACTTGATATCATGGGGCTTCTTGATGCTATCCACAAGAAAGGTAATACTGTTATTGTTGTTACCCATGAAGAAGATATAGCTAGGCATGCAGCCCGTATAATAAAATTATTCGACGGAGAGGTTGCACAGGATTTTGTGAATCCAAAGTATATGAAAGCCTGAAATATTCATTTTTAATTTGTTTTAGAAATATAAACACATCTTCAACGCATTCATGAAGATATACACCCGTAAAGGTGATGATGGAAATACTTCATTGGCGGGAGGACAAAGAGTACCGAAATTTCATCCCCGCATAGAAGCATATGGTTCTGTTGATGAGCTGACATCATGGATTGGTCTTTTAAGGGATTTCAGGGAGAATGACAGCCGCAGGGAAATATTAGTTTACATTCAGGAACAATTGATGAGATGTGCTGTCACCCTGGCAGATGAAAAGGATAACCAGTCTGTAAGGGAATTCTTCCCAGATAAAGATTGTATTTCTGTAATTGAGAATGAAATAGATAAGGTAGAGTCAACCCTGCCTTCAATTAAGAATTTTATTCTTCCGGGAGGCCATGTACTTGTATCTTATTGTCATATAGCACGATGTGTCTGCCGCAGGGCCGAGCGGTCAGTTCTCAGGTTAAATAATGCCGAAGAAGTTCCCGATATAATTTATAAATTTCTGAACCGGTTGTCAGATTATTTGTTTGTTTTATCCCGCCTGATAAGCTTAGAGCTTGATATTAAGGAGATTAACTGGTCGGTCTGATCGATATAAAAAGTTAAAATATAGTATTGTTTTTTAAATAAAATAATATATATATTTGCAAACTTTGTTAAACCAATACTTAATCAGGAAAAATGTACTGGACACTTGAATTAGCATCAAAACTTGAGGATGCTCCATGGCCTGCAACTAAAGATGAGCTGATTGACTTTGCCATAAGATCAGGTGCCCCGATGGAAGTAAAACTTCCCCCAGTCAAAAACTTTATTCTGCCAGGTGGACATATTCTCG
>JBGPAF010000041.1:0-8160 GCA_041480535.1 Bacteroidia bacterium | reverse complement strand
TTCGTTGTCTGTGTAATATCCAATAAGCCATGGATCTTGCGCCAGTCCGGGGCAAAGTTCAGCTGCACGTCGCTCAACCCCCTCCCGAAACTCCGGACTAAAGTAGTCGGGGATGATCCCTAATAACCATAAGTCTTTAGTGGATGATGAAGCAAGACCCAGATTGACTGCATACGGCATACCTGGTAGCTTTCTTCTTTCCGAACCGGTTGTATTGAAATTCCACAACTTTAGCTGTGAAGCCAGTTTCCCGGCCGCCTCATCAGGATCCGGAAGAGGATTATTCTTGTCTACACCGAGATCGATGGATTCAACCCCTTTTGCAAAAAAAACATTCCCTTCCGGTGTAACCAGCCACCACCTTCCGTTAATCTGTTCTGTATGGAAGAATCCAGTCTTCATCCCCTGCAGTTTCATCCAGCCACCGTAAGTATCATATTGAGCCAGGGCTATTACAGGGAGGAACATTAATAATAAACATAACTTGATTAGCTTGATCATAAGTTCATAATTTACATTCTAATTTACGTTTATGCCAGAGACAATTAACTATTCCGAAAGTTTATAAACCCAGATAAATGAATGTCGAAGATTTTCAGCAATGAGAATCCTCCCTTTGGCATCTGCACATATTACACTGCACTGTGCAGTATTATCGGGCCATCCAAGGCAATCAATGGACCCGATTGCAGGATCATAACAGAGAATCCATGAATTATCCTCATCCCTTCCTCCCAGCATATATAGTTTGCCATCACCTCCATATGCCAGAGACTTCAGGTTCCAGTATTGAAAGGCTTTGCCTTTATTGACTACGGTGGATGTTGAAGGGTGAAATTTAAAAAGGAAACCATCATTTATTGTACCGCACCAAAATCCTCCATCACGCGAACGGATAACTGAAGCAATACCGTTCTCATATAGAGGATCCGAATCCATTCCCTGTTGAGTGGGAATTGTAACACCTGTGAAAACCGGCTGTTCATCGCCATAACCAAGCCTGTAGATGAGACCTCCGGACTGCGCAGTATAGGTAGATGAACCTCCTTTCATAAGCTCCTGACTGGTCATATTTATTTCTTTATGATAATAAGTTGAAAAATATACAGAGCCTGCATCATCAATTATCAGAACTTTTGGTACACCTCTCCAGGAAACCCTGCCAAGGTCTTTAACCCGCCACGGGGTCATTATCTCTCCGAAATCCTTAACAGTTCCTGTTCCAGCATCATAAGAGAATAAATGACCGGCAGGGTAGGTGACTCCATAAATCTTTCCGCGCAGCGAATCAATTGCTATACAATTAATTCCCTGACCGGCGGCGATTATGCCCAGATCTTCACTTTTTCCTGTTACAGGGTCGAATGAAAACAGATGTCCTCCTTTATAACCCTTGTCTGTATCGTCCAGAATCTCATCGTATGTTGATGTACAACCAATGATGATGTTCCCTTTTCCAATGCAGAGATCAGATATTGAAGTTTGTCCGGGAAGACTGGAAGTTAAATTAAGCAGATGTTCGACTTTTTCACCATCGGTTTTGAAAATATGACAATTCATGGCCCCCCATGTGGCTTTTGTACTTCCATAAACCCAACCGTCATTCATCAGGATCATATCAGTTACTGCACTCTCACCTCCCTGGATTGGTCCCTGTGGACCATTTGAGACCGGGATATGTTTTGTTACAGTACCCCTGGTTATTCCGCCAACCCTCTGACCCGATAAGGTTGAAACATTAAATCCAATCAACAAAAACAATAAAAAGACTCCGGCAAATATTTTAAAGTTTCTCATTCTTTTCCCCTTATGATTATTACATTATTAATTAAGTATTTCACAGGTAAATGTTAATCTGTCATCTTAAAGAATTCAGATTTTCAGGCGGTAGATATTTGATAAGATAGGGGCGGGTAATTGGTTTGCCCCCGCTATCTTTTTCAACTTCATTTCCTGAATAGTAATTTCCGAAACAGCTAAAATATACTGTATGATTTTTTGTAGTGAGAGCCCCGAAACAACCTTCAACACCCTCCAGCTTCCCTACCCAATAGTATTTCTTAGCCTTTATATCCAGTATAGTGAGAACTTCCAGAGCATCTTCAAGCACTTTTCCGCCGTGGTTGCCGGCGATAAAATATAATCTTCCCCATTCCTCATCAAGTGCGATGTTTGGTGTATAGTGTCCTTGGTCAGGCATTCCTATTACATGTCCAAACTCCTCTAACTTAGCGGTTCGCGGATCAAAACTCCATACGAAACCATCGGTAGAAATACAATAAATAATATTTTTTGATGATACAACTGAGGCACGAAAATCCATTAATCTGCCTGGCAGCTTAATGTCAATGTCAGTAAATTTTTCGGTATCCGGGTCGAATTTTGTCAATCCGCCAACATCATTTGCAAAATAGCAAAACCCGTCTTTGTCCATAATCATTTCGCGTACCCGGTCTTCCAGGCGGCTCATTCGTGCAAGAGACTCGTAGCGGTTCAGTTCCATGGTTGAAAGCTTCACCCTCCAGAATTTTGCACGGTCCGGTGAGATGCCATTCAGGATATTCCGCTTTTCATCATAGTATAGACCTACGGTTGCACCATAGGGACTGGGGATACCAAAATATTCAGTTTTTTTGGTCTGCGGGTCATATTTAAGCAAGGCTCCACCGGCATAACTCTTTGGATAATAAGCACGTGTATATTCATGCATATAAGACATCCCCATGTATCCTGAAAAATATAGCATTCCCTTTGAATCGGAGGCAATATTGCCATGTATTTTTCCATGTCCGGGGGTCTCAGCATTGGAATAGATTGCACTCGCTTTGTCCAGTTCCAGCTCAAAAGATACCTTATCTGTCACAGGATCATAAGAACAGATTGCTGTGTTTCCAAATCCCCATGGCCTTTCATAGTGATCAGACCTTTTAAAAGCTCCGATTGTCTCGTCGGTTCCCCAATGATCTCCGCCACAAAACCAGATCTTGCCGTCAGGTGTTTCAGTGATTTTATTCCAGCTTGTATTCTGTGCTGATTCATTCTTCCATTTAAGCCCTTCAGCCGCATACATTTTTAACCTGATTACCGGCAATTTTTGAACATTAACTGGCTGACCTGTCATCAAAGGACAGCAAATGATAATGCTCAAAGAAAATAATATTAATTTCTTTCCTGATTTCATATTATTTTAACTCCTCTCTTTAACATAATTAGTTGTATATATGCATCTTTTGTAACTCAACTCAAAGTAATTTCATTATCCAAAAATAGGTAATTAAATTGGTATATTCATTGTGATGGAAGGCCATTTAGTATCAGGAAATGACATATGGAATGTAAATATTTATATTTTAGGAACTGAATGAAAAAACATGATCATTTTTCTTAATTTTAACTGACCAACAGTGATACATTCCCATTTAATGTTGCATGAATTAAAAGATTAACCTTTATTTACATATGAGCGAATATTCAAAATATACCTGCTATCGGACTCCGGTACCTATAACAATTGACGGAGACCTGAACAAAACTGCCTGGAAACTTGCCAGGAAATCATCACGTTTTGTTGATATGATCAGTGGTGCACCTGGTTTCTTTAATACCCAGGCCGCAGTTCTCTGGGATGATGAAGCACTCTATATCGCATTCTGGATTGAAGAGCCGTTTGTAGAAGCCAGACTCACCCAAAGAGACTCAACCATCTTTCAGGAGAACGATGTCGAAGTATTCATTGACGGTGGCAACTGCTATTATGAGTTTGAGATTAATGCATTGAACACTGTCTATGAGGTATTCTTCATATGGAAGGACGCATTTCACAAGTTTGATCAAACAGAATTTGATGTACATTCAAGACAGGCTTACACTTTTGGAGGCAACCACGACCGCGATGCCAAAACTTTCTGGCGTGGCAACCACCCTCGGGGGCTGAGATGGGCTTTCACAGACTGGGATTTCCCCGGTCTTAAAACAGCTGTTCAGGTGCAGGGTACGCTGAACGATAACAGTGATATTGACATGGGATGGACAGTTGAGATAGCATTTCCATGGGCTGGTATGACTCAGCTGGCAAGAGGCCGCAGCCTGCCCCCAAAGGATAACGACATATGGCGAATCTTTTTAGGCCGGTTTGGTAAACTGGCAATAGGGGAAAGTATTATCAGTAATTCGATGTCGCTTGATCCTGTCGGCGACAACGACAATCATCTGCCAGAGCGATTCACACGAGTGTCGTTCTCAAATCACTCCACTCCATAACAGTAGACGCCAGGTTATGCTCTGCCGGAGAAATTGAATAGAATAGTGTTGCAACTTAATTCTGAAAAGCTATGAATTTCTTAATGTTTAAATATCAGATAAAATTAGTCCTTTTAGTTTTTTTTATTTCAGTAATCTCTTTTTTTGGCTGCTCAAAAAGAACATCAGAAATAAGAGTAGCAGATTTTGGTGCAATACCGAATGATACCAAAGACGATACACCCTCGATACTCTCCGCTATTGAAGCCTGTAGGAATAAGAAGAATTTTAAACTGGTATTTGAACCAGGGAGCTATGATATTTTTGGAAGTAAAAAAGATAAACGAGGGAATTGGGATCCTGCAATTGTTATTAATGATATCAGCAATTTGACTATTGAAGGCAACGGATCTGAATTTATCGGACACGATTATTCCTCTATGTTTCATTTCTCCAACTGCAGTGATTTATCAATTAGTAATCTGACAATTGATTGGGATCCGCTGCCATATACTCAGGGAAAAGTTACAGGAGTTGACACTAATTATATAGATATTGAGGTGGTTGCTCCATTTATCACAAAAGAGGGTCTCCATACCGAAGCCATATTAGGATATGATCCTGAAAACCACCGGATGGCCAGAAGATTTACTGACCATTACCAGTTAGGTTTTAAGAAGACTACTGAAGTGATCAGTCCGGGGGTAATGCGGCTCTTTATTGGAAGAAAAGACAGATTTGCCGGAACAATGCCTTCTGTGGGTATGTATGTGATTGCACGTCACCAGGTTTATGGTTATCAATCCTTTGAATTTGAAAAATGCACAAATGTTCAGATCGAAAATGTGACTATCTACTCAAATCCGGGTATGGGTGTTACTGGTGATGATTGTCGGGATATAAGTATAAGACACCTTAAGGTAATGTTAAGGCCCGGATCCGGACGATGGATGTCATGTACTGCAGATGCTACGCATTTCGCTGGATGCCGCGGCACAATTATTATGGAAAACTGCCTTTTTGAAGGTATGGGAGACGATGCAACCAATGTACGCAGCGGCCATTATTTGCTTGTATCCGAGCGATTGGATAATAAAAAGTTACGAATTAAAGCAGGTTATCGCTATGGAAGCGATCTCACACCACCCGAAATTGGTGATAAACTGGAAATAAGCAGCGAGGATAAACCTTTATTATCTTATGCAACTGCAACTGTTAGTTCAGTGGAAACAGATACATTGGATAAATCTCTGGTAATAGGGTTTACAGAAAAACTACCCGAAAGAACAATTAAAGGTGATGTAGTAGGTAATGCAAGTTCAATTCCGGTATTGCGCATCCGCAATTGCACTACAATTCGCAACAGATCACGTGGATTTATTATTAAGACGCGCGATGTGATAATTGAAGATTGCACTTTTCAGGACATAACGGAATGCGCAGTGGCTTTGGAATCGGATGTTAATGGCTGGTGGGAATCAATCAGTTCAAGAGATGTAATAATACGTAACAACAGGTTCATGGATAGCAAATTTGAACCCGGATATCTGCATGGTGTGATAGAGTCTCATACGATGAGTCAAACTGCTCCTGCTGGTGTTTACCAGAGAATTACAATTGCAAACAATGTTTTTCTGGGTTCAGATGCTAATATTATTAAAATAGGTTCCGCTGATGATGTGGATATTATTGACAACATTATGGATCATTCCAAAGGTGAAGCTATCTTTCTATATAACAGTAATAATGTCCGCATAAGAGGTAATAAATTAACTAACTGCAAAGCTGGATTAAAAATAGGAGAGGGATGTGATGCGGCAACCATAACGACAGAAAATAATATTGGATTTTAAGATAATTTAAGCTCAGGGGAGGTTAAAATGAAAAGAAATTCAACAATTTGTACTGCTAAGAGTATTCTTATACTTTTTATTGTTGCAGGATTATTACCAATTAGCTCAATTGCACAACAAATCCCTGAACAGTACAGGGAACCTTTTTCAAATTCTTTTCCTATCCGAAAGGATCAGCATCTGGAAATAAAAGCCTACGTTGACAAATTGCTTGCGGAGAATATAGAAACATCACTTATATCCTTTAAGCCTGATTATTTCAGCATCGAAGATTATAAAAACTCCCTCTACCCATACAGGAAAAAATTAGGTGCCTTTTTTGGTTTTCCCCCTCCAAAAGCAAAAGATGGTAAAATCACAAAATTCATAAAGATTGGGGAAGATGAGCATTGCACCATCTATCGGGTTTGGGTTGATGTAATTGAAGGTATCAGTGCTTATGGATTATATATGGTACCGAAAAACCTGAAGGGCAAAGCGCCTCTATTAATTGCCCAGCATGGTGGAGGTGGAAATCCTGAAGCTATCTGCGATCTGGATACACGCATAAATTACCACTCCTTTGGTCCGGAGGCCGTAAAGAGAGGATACATTGTATGGGCCCCGGCACTGACAATGAATTGTGGTTACTGTCAGGATCCGGAAATACCCGGAGCAAACAGGGAAATCCTTGACCGTAAGCTGCAATTTGCCGGAACAAGTATGATCGGTGTTGAAATTCAGAAAATCATTGAAAGTACAAAAGCCCTTATAAAAGAACGCCCTGAAATTGATGCAGAACGTGTCGGGATGACCGGGCTCTCCTGGGGCGGATTTTATACAATGTATGTTACCGCACTTTGGCCATTTATAAAAGTGGCGGTTCCATCTGCAAATATGCGCGATTATGAAGTCGAATTAAAGAATGCTATTGCAGATGACTCAGACATGCCTCCTGACAGACTTTTATTCAGCGGCTTTGGGAATTTTCAGGCAATCGGACTAATATGTCCGCGTCCCTGTATGATTCAGCTTGGCGAAACAGATAGTTTGTTTAATCTTGAAGAGGCTCATAGGGAGGCTGCAAGAGCTTCACTATTTTATGAGAAATTGGGAATTAGCGATCGATTCGAGTTTAATATTCATCCTGCCGGGCATGAATTTGACATACCCAGCATATTCAGGTTTTTTGACAAATATTTAAAATAGAATATTAATATCGGGATCGATAAAAAACCTACTCCCAAAAGGCAGGTACGAGGTAGTCAGAAACGAACCAAAGTAATGTTAATGACTTCAACGGTAATGTCTTAAAGAAAATCAAGAAATAAAACAAACCGACAAAATGAAGATTTATAAGTATAGGTCTGGCGGTTCAATAGTGAATCTGTTGATTTGCATTGCCATTGTATCCCTCTCTGGTTTATCATGTGGGCATAGACAGGGAGAAGGGATTGAGCTTATGGAACTAAAATGTGAATATAGTGATAATCCACTCGGAATTGAGAATAATAATCCGAAACTTAGCTGGATTCTTCATTCAGATATCCGCAATCAGAAGCAGAGTGCATACAGGATTCTGGTTGCCAGCAGTGAAGAAAACCTTAAAAGAAATATTGGAGATTTATGGGATAGTCAAAGAGTAGTTTCCGATGAATCGGTTCATATTGTGTACAAAGGGAAGGCACTCATTTCCGGTTTGCGCTGCTGGTGGAAAGTGTGCGTTTGGGATAGGGATAAAAAAAAGTCCGACTGGAGTGAACCCGCCTCATGGGAAATGGGACTGCTTAATCCGGAAGATTGGAAGGCTAGATGGATCAGTTATGATTGCCAGTCAGCTCCCCTTTTACGGAAGGAGTTTAAAATTAGAAAAGAAGTAAAGGAGGCACGTGTTTATATAAGCGGACTGGGTTACTATGAGTTGCGTATAAACGGTTCAAAAATCGGGGAACACGTGCTTGATCCTGCACAGACGGACTATGAACAGCGTGCTTTTTATGTTGTTTATGATGTTAAGGAGAATATAAACCTGGGGGAGAATGTTGTAGGTATTATATTGGGGAACGGCTGGTATAATCAGTTTGCTGTT
>JBGPAF010000040.1:0-8263 GCA_041480535.1 Bacteroidia bacterium | reverse complement strand
GAATCTTTCTTTTCTTTGAAACAGCTTCCCTAATCACTCCTTCAAGTTTTGCCACAGGAGCAGTGCTGGAAACTCCGCATTTCATGGCCAGTTCCTTAACTGTCGGCTGGGGGCCCATCCATATAATATCATCCATATCAACATCATTGCCGAAAATCCAGTCTTTGCCCGAATCAAAATCCATAAGGCCTGTGAATCCCGGCATGTCAAGCCCGAAAAAATAAAGGAAATCACTGTCCTGTCTGAAATGATACTGGTTTGCAGGATAATTCATGGGTGCGTCAACATTTCCTATAAATAATGCGAGACCTGATTTCATTATCTTATGAAGTCCGGCTCTCCTTTTTGCATATACCTCGCTTTTGAACATATTATTAATCATTTAGATAAATTTATTTCCACTAAAATACTAATCACGCGGCATTATTCCTATTTCCATATAGAATAATTGAAACCTGAGGTCCGCTTTTTGAAACCTCCAGGATTAATACCAGCCAGAAATTTATTCGGAAATTTACTAACAGGTAAATTAATAAAAACCATTTTCAGAACTTTTTAATAATCAAATAAATTAATTAGCGAATACTATTTGTTATTAACAAAACGTTATTATATTCGCAGTTAAGTTATCAACACTTTGTTAACACTAACCTGATCGGTATGCCCTACAGAAGATTGCCAAATACTGATGCTGCCCGCATCAGAGCATTGAGAATTGCCCTTGAAAAGGGAAAGGAAGTTCATCCAAGTCAGATGGCGTTCTCACCAAAAACGATAGTCAGATTACAGAAATTCCTGCCTTTGTTTGAGAACATGATTCAGTTACAGCGTCAGAGTTACACTTCGCAAAACAACAAGAGCAAAGATTACGCTGAGATTCTCAGGAAAGCCAGATTGTACCTGACACATTTTATAAGGGTAATGAATATGGCAATCTTCAGGGGCGACCTTCCAGTAGAAACCAGGGCATTTTATGGCCTGGCAACAAACGAATCGACGGTTCCTTCATTAAATACCGAGAATGAACTTATCAGCTGGGGAAAAAGGATCATTGAAGGTGAAGAATTCCGGATCAGGAAAGGCGGTTGTCCTATCACTAATCCTACAATCGCGGTGGTGAAAGTAAGATACCAGAACTTCCTTGAAGCGTGGAATTTTCAAAAGACCCTTGCAAAAAGAACCCTTGACTATACAGAAAAGAACTTTGAGCTCAGGAAAGAGGCCGACGAGATTATTGTACAGATCTGGAACGAAGTGGAAAACACTCACAGCACGCTTCCTGAGGAAAAAAGAATGGCCGAAAGTGAAAATTACGGTATTGTCTATTTCTACAGAAAAAATGAACTGAATAAAGCTGGTTCCCCTTCTGAGGCTCAAAGCACCATCTGGCCGTAATAAAAATCAGTTTGACAATAGGAAATATACTGCTGGGGAAATATCCTTTATTCCTTGCACCAATGGAGGATATCACCGATCCCTCCTTCCGTTATATGTGTAAGATGAATGGTGCCGATTTCATGTACACCGAATTTATTTCATCCGACGGACTCATCCGCGATGGTGAAAAGAGTTTAAGAAAGCTTGATATTTATGATTTTGAACGGCCTATAGGCATCCAGCTCTATGGGCACCTGATTGATGCAATGGTTGAGGCAGCTCTGATCGCTGAAACTGCAAAACCTGAACTGATTGATATCAATTTCGGGTGCCCAATGAAGAAGATAGCGAACAGAGGCGCAGGAGCCGGAATGTTACGCAATATCCCCCTGATGATCAATATGACCGAATCAATAGTCAGGGCTGTTAAACTGCCTGTTACTATAAAAACGCGGATAGGATGGGATGATGAGAACAGAAATATTGTTGAGGTTGCCGAGAGATTACAGGATGCCGGTATAAGCGCATTGACTATTCATGGAAGGACCAGGGTACAGCTTTATAAAGGGTCAGCCGACTGGAGCCTGATTGGTGAGGTTAAGAATAATCCCAGGATGAAGATCCCGGTCATCGGGAATGGGGACATAGACGGACCCATAAAGGCAAAAGAGATGTTCGATAAATATGGCGTCGACGGAATAATGATCGGCCGTGCAACAGTTGGAAGGCCCTGGATATTCCGAGATATTAAACACTATTTAGATACAGGCGAACTGCTGTCTGAACCTGCAGTTTCAGAAAAGGCTGACCTTGCGCTTCTTCATCTGGAGAAATCGCTTGAGTACAAAGAAGGCACAAGGGCAATTTATGAGATGCGGAGGCACCTTTCAAACTACTTCAAAGGGTTGCCTCATTTTAAAGAGACAAGGCTCAGGCTTCTGACAACTCTTGATACAGGTATTATAAAGAAAATCATTAACGAGATCCGCATTAAATGGGGCGATTACCGCACCGAAGAGAGGACATCCGTATATGGACTCTGAAAAGAAGGAGGCTTTGGTGCAACCTTGCTGAGGAGAAGAGAATAAGATCCCCACTTAAAGATCAGTTTAAGCAGGATCACAAAAATTATACTGACTACTAGGAGTGCTGCAAGTTCAGTCCATGGGTAAATATTGATCTGTCCATAAACAGCCGGAGTCTGCAATGCAGATGATTTGTTTGTTACCATTATGCACAGGAATATATTGTTGGCAGCGTGAGCTCCCATGGACGCCTCGATACCATCATCAAGAATTGTTATTATCCCGAACATTAATCCAAGTAAAATATACTGAGGCATCATT
The DNA here is from genome assembly GCA_041480535.1 of Bacteroidia bacterium. Taxonomy (GTDB): domain Bacteria; phylum Bacteroidota; class Bacteroidia; order Bacteroidales; family VadinHA17; genus LD21. The sequence goes on along the minus strand of JBGPAF010000040.1, from coordinate 5,540 downwards.
GTAAAAAACCCGAATGCCTCAACTTCAGGATTAAAAGCATGCATAAGTCCGAACAGCACGGAAGTCATCAGCAGGGGGAACCATCTGTTTTTAACCAGAGCCGTAAATCCCTGCATCAGATAACCCCTGAAAAGAACCTCCTCAAATGCAGCCTGAAAGGGAATAAATATCAATGAGATGATTATCAGCAACAGAAGAGTTCCTGAAGTGTTCTGAAGGGTGAAATTTGAAGGATCAACCTTTATGTAAATGAATAAATAAAGAGCAGAAAGTATGAGCCAGACTGATCCGGAAATAAAGAACCTGTTCCACCTGAACATTCCGGTTCCATTAATTGTCACTTTAAATGTCCTGTTATTCAATGGTTTAACTAAAAGAATAAATGCAGCCAGCCCGATCAGAAAAGGGAAAAGCATCATGAAAAATCCAAGATTTGGATCGAGACCTAACACTCCCAGATCATTTGGATTGTCAGCAATTTCTGAAACTACAGCAGGATCAGATGCAGCTTTCCCTATATAGGCTATTAACAAGGGGATGGCACCTATTGTGTTTGAAGCGATAAGTACAGCAGCAAACATGACTATATATCTCCATGGGCTGTTCTTACCGGTAAAAGATGATTCGAGATGATTCATAGATTCATTTGTAATTAAATCTTGGGGTTGACTTTTTTCGGATAATCAATGGAATAATGCAGGCCTATGCTCTCCTTCCTGTTCATAGCCATTTTAATTATGAGATATCCGACATTAATCAGGTTGCGCAATTCGCATATTTGCTTGGAAATAAGCGATCGTTTGTAAAGACTCTCCGTCTCATTGTACAGGATTTCAAGCCTTACCATTGCTCTTTCAAGACGGAGATCGGACCTCACTATACCAACATAATTGCTCATGATCATCTGAACTTCCTTCACACTTTGTGTAATGAGCACCATCTCTTCAAGATGTGTTGTTCCCTTATAGTCCCAGTCAGGTAGCTTCTCTTCAAAATCGAGATCCTTAAGACGTTTTTCGGAGTGCATTACCGCCCTGTGCGAGAAAACAGCAGCTTCCACAAGTGAATTTGAAGCAAGTCTGTTTGCACCATGGAGCCCTGTAGATGACACTTCACCTAAAGCATACAGCCTGTCGATATTACTCTGGCCATCGGTATCCACTTTAATTCCGCCGCATGAATAATGGACACACGGAACAACAGGGATCATATCTTTTGTGATATCAATCCCCCTCTGAAGGCAATGTTCATAAACATTTGGGAAATGATCCTTTAACCCATGTGAATTCAGATGGGTACAATCGAGCCACACATGGTCCTCGCCCCATATTTTTAATTCGTTGTCGATCGCCCTTGCAACAATATCTCTTGGTGCAAGAGATCCCCGGCTATCGTACCTGTTCATAAACTGCTCACCAGCCATATTTTTCAGAATGGCCCCGTAACCCCTTAATGCTTCAGTTATCAGGAATGATGGCTTTTTTTCGGGATCATACAATGAGGTAGGATGAAACTGTATAAATTCCATGTTCTCAATAGTCCCTTTCGCCCTGTAAACCATAGCCACACCATCGCCCGTTGCAATCTCGGGGTTAGTAGTCGTAAGATAAACGTTACCCAGTCCTCCCGTTGCCATCACAGTGACCTTTGAAAGGAAGGTATATACTTTCTTATTGACAAGGTCAGCAACATATGCTCCGTAACATTTTATACCGGGATAGCTTTTTTTGACCTCGATCCCGAGATGATGCTGCGTAAGGATCTCTATTGCGAAATGTTTTTCAAATATCTCAATATTCGGATTGTTTTTGACCTTTTTAATAAGTGTTTCCTCAATGGCTTCGCCCGTCTTGTCCTTTGCATGCAGTATCCGGTATTCTGTATGTCCCCCCTCCTTTGCCAGGTCGTAGGTGCCATCCTTTTTCTTATCGAACGGAACACCAAGTTCAATAAGATCTTTTATTCTCTCAGGGGCTTCCTGGACCACAATCCTGACGACTTCCTCATTGCAGATCCCGTCGCCGGCAATCAATGTATCCCTGATATGTTTTTTAAAATTATCGGGTTCGCTGAATACCGCAGCAATACCTCCTTGAGCATACCGGGTGTTTGAATCATCGATCGTTGATTTGGTTACAATAGTAACTTTGCCAAACCGGGCGGCCTTAAGTGCGAAAGTCAGACCTGCTATTCCTGATCCGATCACAAGAAAATCGGTTCTTTTTCTCATTGTCATAGCTAAAGTTTTGAAGGCTAAAGATACAAATTAATGTTTTTAACTATTTTTGCTCTCCTCTAACAATTTTAACATATGGCTCAGGATGATATTTTCAAAAAGTTGGTGGCCCATTGCAAGGAATACGGATATGTTTTTCCGTCAAGCGAAATCTATGATGGGTTAAGCGCTGTTTATGATTATGGACAGTATGGTGTTGAACTGAAAAATAATATCAAGAAATACTGGTGGGACAGCATGGTTCTGTTACATGACAATATTGTTGGCATTGACTCGGCGATCTTTATGCATCCCACTATCTGGAAAGCATCGGGACATGTTGATGCATTCAATGATCCGCTTATCGACAACAAGGATTCCAAAAAAAGATACAGGGCCGACGTTCTTATCGAAGAGCATCTGGCAAAGATCGAGGATAAGATCACAAAGGAGGTTGAAAAGGCAAAAGAGCGATTCGGATTAGCCTTTGATGAAAAGAAATTCAGGGAGACAAATCCCCGCGTTCTGGCAAACCAGGCTAAACTTGATGAATTGAATGTCAGATATTCGAAAGCACTGAATGCCACTGACCTTGCTGAGCTCAAGCAGATAATCATCGACAATGAAATAGTCTGTCCGATTTCCGGAAGCCGCAACTGGACTGATGTCAGACAGTTCAACCTGATGTTTTCGACGGAAATGGGATCGACTCTTGAAGGATCGAACAAGATCTATTTACGCCCCGAGACAGCCCAGGGAATATTTGTTAATTTTCTGAATGTGCAGAAGACAGGCAGAATGAAGATACCTTTCGGAATAGCACAGATCGGGAAAGCCTTCCGGAACGAAATAGTTGCAAGGCAGTTCATATTCAGGATGAGGGAATTTGAACAGATGGAGATGCAGTATTTCGTCCAGCCGGGCACAGAACTTGACTGGTTCGCGAAATGGAAAGAGGCCAGGATGAATTGGCACAAAGCCCTTGGATTCGGCGAAGATAATTACCGGTTCCATGATCACACCAAGCTTGCACATTATGCCAATGCTGCCACAGATATTGAATACAGGTTTCCTTTCGGCTTCAAGGAGGTAGAGGGAATTCATTCAAGAACTGATTATGATCTCCGTCAGCATCAGCAGTACAGCGGTAAAAAGATGCAGTATTTCGATCCGGAAAAAGGAGAATCATATATCCCGTTCGTTATTGAGACATCTATAGGTGTTGACAGAATGTTCCTTCAGGTTATTTCAGCAGCTTACCTTGAAGAAGAGCTTAAAAAAGAGGATGGATCTTCTGATACACGGGTAGTTTTAAGACTTCCTGCTTACCTGGCTCCTGTGAAGCTGGCAGTAATGCCTCTTTTAAAGAAAGACGGATTGCCCGAGATTGCCGAAAAAATCGTAAATGAACTGAAGTTTGAATTCAACTGCCAGTATGATGACAAAGATTCCATTGGCAGACGTTATCGCCGGCAGGATGCTATCGGCACACCTTACTGCATTACAATAGATCATCAGACCCTTGATGACCGGACGGTTACCATCAGATACCGTGACTCTATGGAACAGGACCGTGTGAACATTGATAATTTACAGCATATAATTAAAGAGAAAGTAAGTATCTGTACTCTTCTGAAGAAACTATGATATGAGAAGGCTGTTAGTGATTACCTACTACTGGCCTCCCGCCGGAGGTGCAGGTGTGCAGCGATGGCTTAAATTCTCAAAATACCTACCCCAGTCCGGATGGGAACCGGTTATCCTGACCGTTGATCCCCAATTTGCTGCTTACCCTGCTATCGACACCACTCTTGCAAATGATATACCTGGAAACATAGAAGTCCACAGAACAAAAGCTACAGACTGGTTCAGGCTGTATGGCAATGACAAATCGAAAGTTCCATCAGCCGGTTTTGCCGTGAATATGGACAATTCTGTAAAAGGGAAAATTTCAAGATTTATAAGAGGAAATTTCTTCATCCCTGATCCAAGAAGGGGATGGAATAAATTTGCTTTTAGAAAAGCATGTGAAATTATTGAAACACAAAAGATAAACCTTATAGTAACAACAAGTCCACCTCATTCCACGCAGCTTATAGGATTGCGACTGAAGAAACGATTCCCCTCGATCACCTGGATAGCGGACCTGAGGGATGCGTGGACTGATATTTATTATTACAATCTTTTCTATCCGACATTTATCTCAAAATCCATTGACAGGCATTTTGAAAAAGAGGTACTGCATAATGCCGACCAGATCATTACTGTTGGTAATAACCTTGCAAAAACATTTATTTCAAAGACGGCTGGGATAGATTCAAAAATACATATTATACCCAACGGGTATGATGAAGCGGACTTTGTAGGGATAAGCCCGCTGATGCCCGATAAATTTACCATCACTTATATAGGCACGCTTTCAGAGGCATACCCCCTGGAGGGGTTTCTTTCTGCCCTCGCAATTATTGAAAAGGATGGCCTGAATTTTCTATTACGTTTTGTGGGCCCAATCCCGGAAGAAGTGAAGAAGAAAATAAGCAGTTACATAAGCAGTACAAAAATTGAATATATCTCATATATACATCATATTGAGGCGATTAAACTAATAGCAAAATCTTCATTACTTTTGCTTGTCATTCCGGAAACGATGAAGAATGATGCGATAACTCCCGGCAAAGTATTTGAATATATCAGAGCCTGCAAACCTGTCCTATATATTGGTCCCAAAGATGGTGATGCAGCGAATTATCTGAGACGATGCGGACACAGAGGTATCTTCAACAGCGATGATTATGCAGGAATGGCTGAGTTTTTAAAACTGAATGCAGAAAATGCAGTTCATTTAGAATCCCTGCATAACCTTGAATTTTCAAGGAGGGGATTGACTAATACTTTATGCAACCTTTTGAATAATTTCTACTGATAAGTTAATTTATTTTTATTATTTATGGATTAAACCTCTTAACCGAGTTTGTTATGGTGATATTAATGTTGCTTGAAAATGATTTTCTAACCGATTACAGGGTCCGTAAAGAGGTAATTTCACTTGTGGCAGAAAAACACCGCGTGATAGTGGCAGGCATATCAAAATTTAAGGTACCTTTTAAAGAGGATCAGCTTGAGTGCACCCTTTACAGAAAAAGAATACCTGTATTTTATTTTAAATCCAGTGTCGGAGCTTTGAAATTTCCATTTTACTTTAATTTTTGGCGCAGGTATATAAGGGAAATATTAAAATCAGAAAAGATAGATGTCATTCATGTACATGATTTGCCCCTTGCAAAAGTCGGAATAGAATTCAGGGATAAGCACAATTTAAAGATGG
>JBGPAF010000039.1:0-8278 GCA_041480535.1 Bacteroidia bacterium | reverse complement strand
TCAGAAGTTCTTTTACCATATTCTTAATGCTTCAGGATCTTTTAATTTTAAGTTTATTCAGATAAATATCGATATAGAGATCTTTCTGCTTTAACTTATACTGCATAATGAATCTCGGATGCTCGAGCGGTTCAATTCTTTCAAAAAAATGATGCTCAGTATTAAGCTTTAAAAGGAATCTGAAATTCTTTCCTGTGCCAAGGCAGAAACAAATTTCCCGGTCAACCCCGAAAGCAATCTGTTTGTTTATTGAACCGACTGCAAAATCCAGTATTGCTTCTGAAAGTTCTTTGCTGTCGTAATAGTTGAAATTAACCTCACTCCCTTTTGAACCGGTCCTTGTAAAACCAAGAGGGCTTACTGAACTTATAAAATAATCGCCGTAAAACTTTTCACAACCCCCGTACCTGTCTATCATCTCATAAATAAAGACGGATGATGTTTCATAAGTTTTAAGTCCGGGTATCGACAATCCGCATTTTTCCTTCAGCCTCAAAGTATCAGTAAAAGGTATTCCGGTAACGCCTGCACCAAACCGGCCCGGATTGATACCAAGAATAAGACGCCTGGGCATGTTGTCTGAATAGTACTTTTTGTAGAATGCTGAAATAACTGCAAGCACTTCACCGTTTTCCCTGAAAGGATTCATAATTGAAATTCCGGCCGGCAGCTGCCCTGAAAAATCCAGATCGCGGCAGAAGGTTATCACCTTTTCGGCAAATGAATACATATACATCTTCTGATTTATGTATAAAAATAGGTATTTCATTATGGTATGGGTATTTAACTTTCCTAAAATTTTTTAACTTTGGGCGCTTCAAAACCTGCTTACAGATTAAAAGTGACAGAACCATTGAAACCATACGGAGACAAACAGAAGGCTTTTGACAAAAGGTATCTTGAAATGGCTCTTATCTGGGCACAAAACTCATACTGCATACGCCGGCAGGTCGGAGCTCTTATTGTGAAAGGCAAAATGATCATCTCTGACGGGTATAATGGGACACCCTCAGGATTTGAGAATATCTGCGAAGATGAAAACAGCGTTACCAAACCTTACGTTCTTCATGCTGAAGCAAATGCTATCACTAAGGTTGCCAAATCGAATAATTCGAGTGAAGACTCAACATTATATGTTACAACATCTCCATGCATGGAGTGTGCTAAACTTATAATCCAGTCGGGAATAAAAAGAGTTGTTTACTGCAACCGGTACCATAAAACTGACGGGCTTGACCTGCTGAAACGGGCCGGAATTGAACTTGTATTTATTGATCCTGAAAACAATATTTATGAAATACAATAATACAACCAGAAGTGTTATCATGCCTTTGCTGCTGGCTGTTTCTCTGGTGGCAGGGATCCTTATAGGTGTGTATCTTCCGTCGAAAAACAAGGTGTCACAGCAAACCGGATTCAGGGTAAGGAATGATAAAATCAACAGTATCCTTAACATAATTGAATCAGATTATGTGGATACTGTTAACCGTAATGAACTTGTCGAAGCAGCAATACCTGCAATTCTGAAAAAGCTTGATCCGCACTCAGTGTATATTCCGGCAAAAGATCTTCAGCGTGCCAATGAACCATTGCAGGGGAACTTTGACGGAATCGGGATCTCATTCAACATGCTTACCGACACTATTCTGGTTATCAGTACTATACCCGGAGGCCCTTCTGAAAAGGTCGGCTTGCAGGCCGGAGACAAAATAATTTATGTCAACGATTCACTTGTGGCAGGGAAGCAGCTCAGCGATGAAAAGGTGATGGGAATGCTAAAGGGGCCGCGCGGAACTGTAGTTAAGATCAAACTTCTGCGGAAAGGGTATAAAGACCTTATACCATTTGAAATTACACGTGACAAGATCCCGATCTCGAGTGTAGATGTAAGTTATATGATAACAGGAAATATCGGGTACATCAAGATCAATAATTTTGCCATGACTACCTTTGATGAGGTCATGAAGAGTCTGAAAGAGCTCAAAACCAACGGCATGACCAAGCTGATACTTGACCTGAGGGAGAACTCGGGCGGTGTAATGGAATCAGCTATCAAAATAGCCGATCAATTCCTGAAAGAGGGGCAGATGATAGTTTACACCCTCGGCCGCTCCCAGCCAAGAAATGATGCAAAGGCAGCCGGCAACGGTGAGTTTGAAACCGGCGATCTGGTCCTGCTTATTGATGAATATAGTGCATCGGCCAGTGAAATACTGGCAGGAGCAATCCAGGATAATGATCGCGGTATATTGATAGGCAGACGTTCATTCGGGAAGGGACTGGTGCAGGAGCCGGTACCGTTTGCTGATGGTTCAGGAATGAGGCTGACAATAGCGAGGTATTACACTCCTACCGGAAGATCTATTCAGAAACCCTATAATAACGGTTTTGATGAATATTTTGATGACCTGAATTCAAGGTATGAGCACGGCGAACTTGAAATCTCTGACAGTATACATTTTTCAGACTCGCTGAAATTCACAACACCAGGAGGTAAAACAGTTTACGGTGGCGGGGGCATCATGCCCGATATATTTATTCCGGTCGATACTACGGGCCGTTCACCGTATTTTCTTGCTGTAAGACCGATCATTTACAGGTTTGCACTGAAATATACAGAAGATAACAGGGAGACTCTGAAAAATTTTACCGAAGCCGGTGAAATGGAGAAGTATCTTAATAAGCAGGCTTTACTCAACCAGTTCGTTGATTTTGCATCAAAAAACGGGGTCAAAAAAGATATCCAGGGACTTAAAATATCAGGCTCCGTAATTCATACCCAGCTGAAAGCGTATATTGCACGTAACATGTTGGATACAAAGGGATTTTATCCTATCTGGAAAGAGCTTGATTCCACACTCAAATATGCAATCGACTATCTGAATAAATAGACCGGTCCGAGATACGTGGTGCGGGGTGCGGGGAATATTCTAAAGATCCCCTCCTGGGAGCGGGCCAAGCGTTAGGAAATAGCCCGGTGGGCTATTTTAGCGAAGGAGCCAGTCTGCAGGGGTGCAGGTGGGTTCTTTTGGTATATTACTTAGCTAATCCCTTAATAAAATCGGTTAAGACTTTTACTGACAGATCCTCTTCCTCAACAAATCCCATATGTCCTGACTTTTCAAGGATCACAACCTTCGCATTTGCCGGGAGCTTTACTTTTTCCTGCACAGCCTTACAGGAAATATAATTATCTTTCCCCCCGAGTATCCATAAGCATGGAACCTTGCCCTTCTCAATTACTGAAAGCCTTGATGGCCGTACCATCATTCCGTTAAGTATAGCAATAATGCCTTCATCGCGTATTGTCGACGCTATGTCTTTTGACCGCTGTAATGCTTCCCGGAATTTGCCTATATTTTCTGAGGCATACATCATTGATATATTCTCGGGATATAACAGGTACTTCTTTCCTGACCTTACTACTTTAATCTCCCTTTCTCTCTTCTGCAGAGCATCCCTGGAATCTTCGAACGGATGTGAATGGAAGAGACAGTAACCGGTAAGCATCTCAGGGTATAAATCAACAAAGGCAAGTGAGATGTATCCTCCAAGGGAATGTCCGGCAAGGAATATTTTCTTAATATGCAGATTGTCAAGCAGACATTTTACGGCTCCGGCCATAAACTCCATTGTATGGCATTCGCCGTAAACTTTCGAAAGCCCATGACCCGGAAGATCAATTGAGATGACACGATATCCTGAAGCAAGCTTTTTTGCGAATCCAGACCATATGTCGGATGTTTCAAGATATCCGTGAAGAAGTACAATTATATCTCCTTCACCAATATCCGAATAGTAGATTTTACCATCATTGTACAGGATGTAATAATTCATGGCTTCTTTGTTTAAGATAACTGCATTGAAAAACAAATAGATCCTGATCAGTAAACAACATACGAATAAATATAGTTAATCCCTGCGATTGTTAATATGATTAAATAATTATATTTTTATAGGAATGTTTCTCAGTGCCCGAAAAAGACCTTTAAATATTTCATAACCAATGGATAAAGTAATCTTTTCATCAATTTCCAAAAAGTTTGTGATGGCACTGGCAGGTTTATTCCTGATATTGTTTCTGCCGGTGCATCTGATAATAAACTTAATGCTTCTTAGAAGCGACCCGGAGCCGTTCAATAAAGCTGCACATTTTATGGCAACTTTTCCCATAATCAAGATAATTGAAATTCTGCTTATAGGAGCAATTCTGATACATGTTTTTTACGGTATTTTCCTGCAGATCCAGAATTGGCTGGCCCGCCCGCTTGGTTATGTAAGCGGCAGCAAATCAGAGACTTCATTTTTTTCAAAATTTATGATCTGGACCGGAGCTTCTGTACTCACTTTTCTTGTACTTCATTTTTTCAATTTTTACTTTATCAGGCTTGGTTTCGTGGAGGGTAATCCTGAGGATTTTTATTCAGCTGCCCACGGGCTCTTCAAAATTCCGGCTTACAATTATATTTATCTTGTTTGTTTTGCACTTCTTGGGCTTCATCTTTACCATGCATTCTCTTCTGCTTTCCAGACTCTCGGGCTTAACCACAGGATTTGGACCCCGGTTGTAAATGTGTTTGCATGGGTATATGCCATTGCAATACCTCTCGGCTTTGCCTTTATTTCAATTACTATCTGGCAATTCAGATAGAAAAACCACACGATATGGGAAAACTTAATTCAAAGATACCCGAAGGTCCTCTTTCACAAAAATGGACAAAGTACAAGGCTTCTGTCAAACTGGTCAATCCTGCAAATAAGAAGAGGCTCGACATTATAGTGGTTGGTACCGGATTATCAGGTGCGGGTGCAGCATCAGCCCTTGGTGAGCTTGGATACAGCGTCAAGAACTTCTGTTACCAGGATTCTCCGCGCAGGGCTCACTCAGTTGCAGCGCAGGGCGGCATCAATGCAGCAAAGAATTATCAGAATGACGGTGACAGCACTTTCAGGCTTTTCTATGATATGATCAAGGGAGGTGATTACAGGGCCAGAGAAGCAAATGTATACAGGGTTGCTGAGGTAAGCAATCAGGTAATAGACCATTTCACTGCTCTTGGGGTCCCCTTCGCACGCGACTACGGAGGAACGCTTGATACCCGCTCATTCGGAGGTGTCCAGGTCTCAAGGACTTTCTACGCCAAGGGTCAGACCGGCCAGCAGTGCCTGCTAGGATGCTATTCTTCCCTTAACAGACAAATTAAAAAGGGAAGCGTGGTAATGTACCCGAGGAGGGAAATGCTCGACCTGGTTGTCATCGATGGCAGGGCAAGAGGCATAATAACCCGTAACCTTATAACAGGTGAAATTGAACGGCATTCTGCTCATGCAGTCGTGCTTGCGACCGGCGGATACGGGACTATTTATTATATGTCAACTCTTGCAGTTAATTCAAATGCTTCAGCTGCCTGGAAAGCCCATAAAAAAGGAGCCTTCTTTGCAAATCCGAGTTTCATCCAGATCCATCCTACAAGCGTTCCCCAGCTAAACCCGTTCCAGTCCAAGCTGACCCTAATGTCGGAATCACTGAGAAACGACGGGCGTATATGGGTTCCAATGGCAAAAGGTGATAAAAGACCTGCCAATTCCATCCCTGAAGAAGAAAGGGATTATTATCTCGAAAGAAGATATCCGGCTTTCGGTAACCTTGTTCCAAGAGATGTTGCTTCGAGAGCCGCAAAAGAGAGGTGCGATGCCGGGTATGGTGTCGGGGAAACAGGACTTGCTGTGAATCTCGATTTCAGGGATTCGATGAAGAAGCAGGGCAAAAAAGCAATTGAGAACAAGTACGGGAACCTGTTTGAGATGTATAAGACAATTACAGGAATAGATCCGTATGAGGAACCAATGAGGATCTATCCTGCCGGTCACTATACTATGGGGGGCCTGTGGGTCGACTATGAACTGATGACAACAATTCCCGGCCTTTATGCCATCGGGGAATCGAACTTTTCTGATCATGGCGCAAACCGGCTTGGTGCAAGCTCGCTCATGCAGGCAGCCGGCGACGGTTATTTTATACTGCCCAACACAATCAGCAATTACCTGGCTGATGAGATCCGCATACCGAGGATACCGACTGACAATCCTGAATTTGAAGAAGCCGAAAAATCTGCCATTCTACGTCTTGAAAAACTACTTTCGGTTAAGGGGAAACAGACTGCAGCTTCATTTCATAAAAGGCTGGGGAAGATAATGTGGGATTACTGCGGCATGACACGCAACGAGGAAGGATTGAAAAAGGCACTGATCCTTATAAATGATCTTAAAAAAGAATTCTGGAGCGATCTTAAGGTAACAGGTACTATAAATGAACTTAATCAGGAGCTTGAGAAGGCAGGCAGGGTAGCTGATTACTTTGAACTTGCCGAACTTCTTGTAAATGATGCGCTCGACAGGAGGGAATCGTGCGGCGCCCACTTCAGGGAGGAATTCCAGACCCCCGACGGTGAGGCGCAGCGCAATGATGAAAAATATGCCTATGTCGCTGCATGGGAATATGCCGGCGAAAGCAAACCGCATATCCTTCATAAGGAGGAACTGAAGTTTGAGGAGGTGGAGATGAAAGTGAGGAGCTATAAATAATGGCGTATCGGCATGACGGCATAAAGGCCGGGGCAGATACTATTTGCTCCCCTCCCTGGAGGGGCTGGGGGTGGGTTTTTAAAGACCTGCAAGACCGCAAGACGATTTAAAATACAAATCATCAATTAATATGAAACTTACATTAAAGATATGGAGGCAAAAAAATGCCAGATCAAAGGGAACATTTGTAACATACAAAATGGAGGATGTATCCCCTGAAATGTCATTCCTTGAAATGCTTGATGCGCTTAACAAAAAGCTTGTTGAGGGGGATATTGATCCGGTTGCTTTTGACCATGATTGCCGCGAAGGGATTTGCGGTTCGTGCGGAATGTATATAAACGGCCATCCTCACGGACCGGTTCCGGCAGTAACTACCTGTCTGCTGTCGATGAGATATTTTAAGGACGGGGATACGATCTGGATTGAACCGTGGAGGGCAAAGCCATTTCCCGTGATCAAGGACCTTATTGTTGACAGAAGCACTTTCGACAAGATCCAGACGGCCGGCGGTTTTATATCAGTAAATGCAGGAGCTGCCCCGGAAGCAAATTCAATACCTGTACAGAAAAAGAACTCTGACAATGCCTTTGATTCTTCAATATGCATAGGCTGCGGGGCTTGTGTTGCAGCATGTAAAAATGCCTCAGCAATGTTATTTGTTTCGGCAAAGATCTCTCAGTTTGCACTTCTTCCTCAGGGACGGATTGAAGCAAAAGACAGAGTACGGGCAATGGTCAGTAAAATGGATGAACTTGGTTTTGGAAATTGTTCAAATACAGGAGCATGTGAAGCGGAATGTCCAAAACAGATCAAAATCACAAATATTGCTCGACTCAACAGGGAATACTTTAAGGCATTCTAAAGGCAAATCTCTGCCTTAAGAGCAAGTTGATTCAATTTCAGCGATTGATTTTGGAATTGGCCTTCCGAGCAGTTTATGCCCCTTTTCGGTAATAAGAACATTATCTTCAATTCGGATCCCACCAAAATCTTTCCAGATCTCTAATTTTTTATAGTTAATAAAATCTTTGAATTTACCCTCAGATTTCCACTGGTCAATCAGCTGAGGGATGAAATAGATACCTGGTTCCACTGTAAAAACATGACCCGGTTTATATGGGAGAGCAAACCTCAGGAATGCAAGTCCGAACTGATCGCTTCTTTTTACCTGATCATTGTATCCTACATAGTTCTCACCAAGCGCTTCCATGTCGTGTACATCCAGTCCCATCATATGGCCGAGGCCGTGAGGCATGAACAGGGCATGAGCTCCTGCTTCGACTGCTTCGTCAGTATTGCCTTTCATCAGTTCAAGATCCTTCAGTGATGATGCAATTATTCTGCACGCGTTTAAATGGAGGTCGCGGTTCGACATTCCGGGTTTGGCTGACTTAATTGATTCGGTATTAGCCTTAAGAACTATTTCATAAATGTCTTTCTGTTTCTGGCTGAATTTCCCTCCGACAGGTGTGGTCCGGGTTATATCAGAAGAATAGTGCAGGTTTGTTTCTGCGCCTGCATCAGTGACCATCATCCTTCCCTTCTTCAATATGTTCCCATGGTCATGGTTATGAAGGGTCTGACCATTGATGCTCAGAATTATCGGGAAAGCAGTTCCGCCGCCTTTTGCCAGTGCCATGCCTTCAATCACACCGAAGATCTCCTGTTCCTTAACTCCGGGTTTGCACAT
>JBGPAF010000038.1:0-8317 GCA_041480535.1 Bacteroidia bacterium | reverse complement strand
CAGGCTGCATCGGTTACCATACCGACATTCTTAAATGCCTTTGTCTTATCATCAGTCACTATATTGAAATGGCCATGTCCATCATTTTCAAGAAGGAACTGATCCGGAGGCCAGCCATAGGCACCCGGTACAGATCTCGAACCCACAAACAAGTCCACATCACCATCGCCGTCAAAGTCGCATGGACTCACACAGGACCCATTATGCGACATAAAAGGCAGTTCACCCTTACTAAAGCCACCTTTTCCATTATTAATAAGCAGCAAGTCAGTCAGCAAAGGATCCCCGATGGCTAACTCATTGCCGCCCCGCACAATATACAGGTCTTTATCTCCGTCCCCGTCAGCATCAAAAAAAGCGGCATCAACATCATCTGCAAACCGCTCCCTGGCCAACAACGGAATATCCAAAGCTTTGAAAGATCCGTTTTTTTGTTGAACAAATATCTCAGCCGGCTGCCCTTTAGCTCCGCCAATGAATAGATCGTCCAATCCGTCACCATTTACATCATCAACAGCAAGCGCTGGTCCCTCAGCTGACAGGCTGTGGGGAATCAGGCCTTCACGATAGAAATCAACATAATCATCTTCTTTGTGGATAAATTCCAGGCCTGGTATCAGGGCAGGGGAGAATAATTTTTTTCCTGCATTTTCATTTTTATTTACTTCCAGAGGTTTCAGGGCATTTATCTTCTCTAGGGTGATAATCTTGTCAGCAGGAACATCTTTTACAGTTTGTATTGACAGGTCGGGCCATCGAACAATCAGTGAATCTATTACAGTTACTGGGCCCAATCCAAAATGCAAAACATCGGAAGTTGCAGATAAGAATCCTCTTGTAGGAAATTGTTCGGCAACCTGTCGTTCGCCTCTGATAAATAACGAAACACGGGTACCAATGCCCCGTGTGTTTAAGCCTTCTCCTTTTAATACTACAGATAAGAAGTGGTTTACCAAGTGTCTTTCAGCATTATTTCTGTAAAGAGCTGCCGGACTGTTGATATTGTTGACAATCAGATCCAGATCACCGTCATTATCCAAATCAGCATAAGTAGATCCGTTAGAGTATGATCTGTTGTTAAAACCCCATTCTCCTGACATATTCGAGAATGTCAGATCATGATTGTTTTTATAGATATAATTGACATTTGGATAGAGAGGCATCTTCTCATATAAATCCTTGTCCGTAAGTCCACTGTTATCTTTCGAAGGAAAACTTCTGTTACCTCCTGTCAGAAATTTTATATAATCCAGATCATTGGCCCTTCGGTATATTCCGTTTGTAATAAAAAGATCTTTCCATCCGTCATTATCCACATCACAAAACAATGGAGACCAGCTCCAGTCGGTAGAGGAAACCCCTGCCAGCTGGCCAATTTCACTGAACATATTGCCTCCCAGATTTAGTTGGAGTGTATTTCTTACAAATTGGTGATTATAACCATAACTGAGTTTCAATTCAGAGAGCTCATAGTCGTCCTCTCCACCAGATTGTTTTCTGATTTTTTCATCATCCGGAAGCATATCAAGAACCATTATATCCAGAAGACCATCGTTATTGAAATCCGCTACATCATTACCCATCGACGATCTGCTGGTATGTGCAATGAAGTCTGTCAGCCGTTCTGAAAAAGTGCCATTACCATTGTTGATATATAAATAATCATTTTCGTGGAAATCATTCGATACATAAATATCGGGAAAGCCATCGTTATTAATATCACATATATTTACTCCAAGGCCATAACCAATCTGACTGCTGTATATACCTGACTGAAGTGTGACATCATGATAGACCTGCTTCCCATCTACTTCATCATTTCTGTATAGCCTGTCACCTGCGAGTGAATCCCTGTCATTACGCAGTGAAACATCGCCATAACTTCGCGAAGTATGTACCGAATGGTTAAGAAGGTACATATCAAGATCGCCATCCATGTCATAGTCAAAAAATGCTGCCTGTGTGGAAAAGCCCTGAAAATCAAGCCCATATTCGCGTGCCTCCTCTTTAAATGTCAGGTTACCCTGATTAATGAATAGCTGGTTTCTACCATTAAAATTCTTATACTTCCCTACCTGACAGACGTAAATATCCAATAATCCATCCCCATTTACATCAGCCATCGTAACGCCGGTCTTCCAGTCACCGGTTCCTGCTACCCCTGCAGCATCTGTTATATCTTCAAATTTTAATTTCCCCTTATTTAGAAATAATTTATTTGGGTTTTGATTTGAAGTAAAATATAAGTCAACCAGGCCATCGTTATTGATGTCTCCTGCAGCAACTCCGGCACCGTTATTGAAATAGAGATATTCAATTATGTTAAACTGCTCTGTTTCTGTCAGTTTATTATTAAAATTTATTTTAGTAGCAGCAGGAGGCAGAAGCGAAAACAGGGAATCTCCTTTTTTCTGCTCCTGTTTACAGGAAGAAACCGCCAAAAGAATGAGAATGACAAAAGCTGAATTTTTCATACAGGAGCTTCAACGGCTTAATTCTTTAAAAACCTGCACTGGATCATTGCTGCGTCCAACCACCAGTATTTTATCCTTCGGTGTTTTCACTTCCATGATGTTCCTGACCTCACCATCAAGATGAAATCCCGATGATTTCGCCGGCATATAGTTAAAACCGCCCTTCCCATCACCGATGAGAAATGAGCCATAACTGGCGTCGTAGCGACCAACCTCCGGTTTTACATTAAACAGATTGCCGCCAAGTAAGATATCAGCATTTCCATCGTGGTTATAATCGCCAACCGCTGCCGCATAAACCGGTGAAAACTGCACTTCAACAGGCAAAGGTTTCCTGGTGAAATGCCCGGTTCCATCATTTATAAACACGGAGGTTTCCAGAAGATTTACATCCAAATGGATAGAATTCTTCAACTGCTCGGGAGTAAATATATCTGTGATCTGCTGATCTTTATACATTTCATATTTTGGGTATTTTTTCTCTAACCCCGGAATTTGTCTGGTCAGATCGTGTTTTAAAGCAAGAGGATAAGATTTATCACCATTGTAAGCACATATTATCTGCTCAATTGAACCATTCAGATCAAAATCACTTACATACATACTCACGGGTTTTTCGGGTGTTGCTTTAAACATAGAGTTCAGCCCATGATTTCCTGCTATAAAATCAACATCGCCATCGCCATCAAAATCGCCGGCGGCCAGGCAATTCCACCAACCTTGAGTTTTAACAGTGCCAAAAGCGTCCTTTTTTTCTTTAAAAGTGCCATTTTCATTAATGAATACTTTTAGAGGCATCCAATCTCCTGCTATAATCATGTCGAGATCTCCGTCCCCGTCCACGTCTTCCCTTATCATATCGCGGATCATACCTGTATTGATCAATTCCAGTGCAACCCGGGAGGTAACATCGGTGAAATTTCCCTTGCCATCATTCTCTAATAAATAACCGTTACATGGCACACCATATTCAAACGGTTTAAGGCGGATACCGACAAACAATTCCATCACTCCGTCTTTATCATAGTCAGCGGGTCTGACACAGGAGGTGCTTTCATATTTTCCGGCAGGCAGAATCTGGTCGGATTTGACAAAGTGTCCTTTGCCATCATTAAAATACAAACGATCTGCCAATGCTGACGAACTCTCCGGAAATTCATTTCCTCCGCTAGCTACATAAAGATCCAGATCGCCATCACCATCTGCATCAAACATTGCGCAATCAATGTCTTCGGATATTTTATCTGCTTCAAACGCTTGCTTGTCAATCGATTCAAATGCACCATTCTTATTCTGTATCATCAGAGCACCAGCCTGTCCTTTGGCACCACAAATATATATGTCATCCAGTCCATCACCGTTTACGTCACCTTTACACATTCGCGGACCTTCAGTAGACATCATCTGATAAAGTAACGGTTCCCTTTCAAAATCATTAAAATCACTTTCTTTATGGACAAAATTTATCCTGTTTTCCTTACTAATATCTTCAAAGTATTCGTGTTGCGAGCTTACTGAATCGACAAGGTGTAATGACTTTGCATTAGCGTCCTTCTGATATAAAGTTAAAGTCTGATCCGCTGGCACATTACTCATAAGTGTGGTCCGGCCATCTGGCCATTCAATAATTAGGGAATCAACCATTGTTAATGTTCCCAGACCCAGATTAGGGCGAGGATCGACAGTTGATAAATATCCGCGCATCGGCATTTGCTCCAGATATACAAAATTGCCTTTATGTTTGACCGTCACTTTGGAGCCAATGGCTGCTGTATTTCCGGGTTCACCCTTTAAAATTACTTTCAGATAGTGATTGTCAGGCAACTGATGATTGGTTTCATTACGGTAGATAGACATGGGCATATTCACATTGTTTACAACCAGATCCAAATCCCCATCGTTATCAAGATCGCCATAGGCAGATCCATTTGAAAAACCCGGTGTATCGAGCCCCCAGGAAGCTGCCATATTCTGAAATCCATAATTTCCCAAATTTTTGAAAGCATAACTGGAGATCTTAACCGAGGGAATTGCATCAATCAGGGTTTTATAATCCACATTTTTACCTACTACGATTGACATGACTATATCGCGATTTGAAAAATATTGAATATAATCCTGATCGGTAAGGTCCTTATAAATACCATTGGCAACAAAAATATCCTTTAACCCATCATTGTCGAGATCCATGATCAGCGCCCCCCATGACCAGTCAGTGGCAGAAACCCCGGCCAACCTCCCGATTTCACTAAAGGTGCCATCAGCATTGTTTAATTGCAGCATATTACGTGTAAACTGTTGGTGGTAACCATTATCAACGCTGAATTTGTAATTTTCCCAATTATCAAATGTGGTTTTTGTCTTAAGGCGATCGTTATGCTCGGGAAGCATGTCGGTTGCAAATACTTCGGGATAGTGATCATTGTTTATATCTGCCATATCGCCACCCATTGAGGCTGCAGAAATCGATCTCATCATATCCACCAGTGATTCCTTAAATGTTCCATCGTGGTTATTGATGTAAATGTAATCACGTTCAAAAAAATCATTCGATACATAAATATCCATCCAGCCATCCTGGTTAATATCTCCGACTGCGACTCCCAACCCAAATCCGATAGTGCTTCCAAATATACCGGCTGCTTCACTGACATCCGTAAATTTATTGTCATCGTTTCTGAAAAGCTTGTCTCCGCCTATAGAATCACGCACAAGGCGCTGATTTTCCTTAAGATTAAAGCTGCCAATGGCTTTGGGAAAATTTTTAAGCAAAAACATGTCAAGATCACCGTCCTTGTCGTAGTCGAAAAATACCCCCTGGGTGGAATTGCCATGTTCATCTATCCCATAGTCATGTGCTTTTTCCGTAAACGTCAGGTCACCGTTATTGATGTACAACTCATTCCGGCTTTGAACGCCTTCTGCATTTCCCGATTTACAAACATATATATCCATCCATCCGTCTCCATTTACGTCGGCAAAACTGACACCTGTTGACCATCCTTTACCTTCAATACCCGCTCGACGGGAAATATCTTCAAATTCGAAGTTTCCCTTATTCAAGTAAAGCACATTAGTTCCCATATTGGAGGTCATAAATATATCTATGAGGCCGTCATTATTCACATCACCTAATGCCACTCCTGCTCCATTGTAAAAATTACGGAAGGTATATACGTTGAACTTCTTCTTTAGCTGGGCATCGTAATCTAATTTATTGATAAAATCAGCATGTGTAACAGAAGCAGGCATGAGTGTAAACAAATGATTACCTGATTGTTTGCTACAGGCAATTATGAATAAGGGCATCAAAAAACATACCCCCCAAACCCCCCAAATGGGGGGCTTATTTTGCTTGAAAGTTCCCCGTTTGGATAGCTTATCGTGCTTAAAAGTCCCCCAAATGGGGGATTTAGGGGGTAGATTAAATTGATCTTTTCCTGGCATTCTGTTACTTTATACTTTTGGCAGTATCATTCTGAATATTCTCCGGTTGGGTAACTGAATCGTTCCATCCTTTATTTACAGACATATCAGTAAATACAGCCCAAACATGCAAGTCGTCTTGTTTAAAGATTGTGATGCGCCGGTTCCCGTCTATCTTTACATAAGCTGTACCATGTAGAGGATGCTTAACTTTTATAAAGCCATCACCATAGACTTTCTCGTACCATTTTTGCAATTCATTCTGAAGATTATCGGAAGATAATGTTTTATTCCATGGAGCCCATCCTTTATATTTGAACGATACTGGCATTTCAGAAATTTTTCCTTGATTAAATTTTGGATAAAAATCCATTACAGCCGGATATTTTAATTCGTCTTTCAATTCATATTCTGCAGTAGTATTGCTCTCACCTTGCTTTATCATTCCTTTATGGTTAAGATTCCAGCAATGTATATAGAAAACCTTTTCCGGCATCCCGAAGTATAAGCCCAGAAATAATGAATCATATCTTACCCCGCTTGCCAGTTCATGCTTTAACCTGCGCTCATATTTTGATCTTGGTGAGCATCCGGAAATAATAAATCCTGAGATTACAATTATCAATATCCAATCAATTCTTGTCTTCATGGTTTTCTGTCAATATTTATAAAACTGAAAATTATCATTATTTCTTGCAACAGCAATGATTCGGCTTCCATTTATAGTAAGAATCTCCAGATCCCGTATCTCCCCTTTAGTAAAAAACCCGGAGACAGGAGGGGAAACAGATTGCCATGTTCCTTCAGTGTTCCCCTTTAGAAAAAGGCCATAACTCGCGTCATAAATTCCCGTCTCCGGTTTTTCCCTGTACTGGTTTCCCCCGATTATGATATCACATATTCCATCATTATCAAAATCATCTGCATTTATTGCATAGATGGGTGAGAACTGGGCTTCCACAGGAAGGGAAGTAAGATGAAAAGATCCCTGACCTGTATTGATCATCACGATACTCTCCATGACTCGTGCTTTTAATTTAATTGCCCGCTTCAACACTTCATCTGAAAAAATATCCTCAATGGTCGCCTCTTTATAATCATCAAACTTCTTATATTTTCTTTCCAGAGAAGGAATTTGCTTTACCAGATCATCCAACATCGTTACAGGATATGATTTATCCCCGTTGTAAGCACAGATGATCTGTTCAATGCTCCCATTCAGATCAAAATCATTCACGTACATGGTCACCGGCTTAGTCGCCGACGCCTTAAAATGCGAATTCAATCCATGATTACCCAATATAAAATCAACTTTACCGTCTCCGTTCAGATCTTTAGCAATAATAGTATGCCACCAGCCTTCCGTATTTGATAAGCCAAACCTTTCAGATTCGTCCTTAAAGATCCCATGATCATTAATAAATATCTTTACAGGCATCCAGTCGCCCACTATCACCATGTCCAAATCTCCATCATTATCTACATCGGCCCATGTCATATCCGTAATCATGCCGATTCCTGTCAATCCGGGAGCAATTTTCCTGGTAACATTTAAAAAATTTCCTTGTCCGTCATTATCCAGCAGGTAACCATTTACCGGTAAGCCATAACCAAACGGACGCAAACGAGTACCCACAAACAATTCGATATCACCATCATTGTCAAAATCTGCAGGTTGTACACAGGAAGTGCTCTCATATTTTCCCACAGGCAATATTTGCCCTGATTTAACAAAATGTCCTTTGCCATCATTTATATACAAACGATCGCTCAATGCTGATGAACTCTCCGGAAATTCATTACCACCGCTGGCCACATATAAATCCATATCACCATCACCATCAGCGTCAAAAAAAGCACAATCAGTATCTTCACATATTTTGTCCGCTTCAAACAATTCTTCATTTGTATTTTTGAAATGGCCATTTCTGTCCTGTACAAACAAGGCTCCCGGAGAATCCTTTGCACCACAAATATAAATATCATCAAGCCCATCTCCGTTTACATCACCAACGGCCATATGAGGTCCTTCATTAGATAACATCTGAAATAGCAGCCTGTCGCGTTCAAAATCATTGAAATCGTTCTCGTTATGTTTAAAATCAAGTCCAGAAATCTTTTCTGTTTTTTGGAAAACAGGAATCTGTTTCTGCCTGGAAGTAATAAAACTTCTGCTAACCGCATCTTTCTGATCCAATTTCAAAAATTGATTTACTGCCACATTATGTAAAACAGTGCATCTGCCATCAGGCCAGTTAACCACCAGGGAATCAATTGAGGAAGCAGCCCCGAGTCCAAAATGAAGCCGGTTATCGACAGTTGATTGAAAGCCACGCATGGGCATCAGCTCCTGATAATTAATTTTCCCCCTATAGTAAAGAGTCACCTCAGCACCGATGGCATTAGTATTTTTCCCT
>JBGPAF010000037.1:0-8415 GCA_041480535.1 Bacteroidia bacterium | reverse complement strand
TAGCACGTTTTAAGATTGATATTGAGACTTCTCTCGACATTTTTGCCAGTTGCTCCCACGTTTGCATCCTGTTTTCAATATATCCTATGTTTACTTCCTTTATCCTCGCTCCCATTGCATGCATATCGAGCAGGATACCTATATCAGCTCCATAATCATTCTCAAAATCAATCTTCTTTAACCAGCTCTTTTTAGCTGCTACCATTCCGCTTAAAGGTTGAGAAAATCTGGTCAGGTCAGGAAAAAGAATACTTAAAAGAGGTTTTGCAACCAACTCAGTCACCCTGCCTGCCTGGCGGCCAAAGCATGATTTGACGAAATCAGCTTCTCCTTTCAGAATAGGACCGGATAATAACTCAACTATATCTTGGGGATAGGTAAGAATATCTGCATCCAGGTAAATAATGACTTCATTTTTTGAAAGTAGCATTCCATCTCGCATAGATGCACCCTTCCCAATTGTCGGGCTGGTATATATTCTGACTTTTGGCAATCTTGCCTTCTTGATGGTATTATCATGAGATTTATCATCAATCACAAGTATGTCATTAACAAGGGGTGAAATGCTGACCAG
The DNA here is from genome assembly GCA_041480535.1 of Bacteroidia bacterium. Taxonomy (GTDB): domain Bacteria; phylum Bacteroidota; class Bacteroidia; order Bacteroidales; family VadinHA17; genus LD21. The sequence goes on along the minus strand of JBGPAF010000037.1, from coordinate 7,841 downwards.
CTGGATGACTTGTCTTATGGTCTTTTCCTCATTTAATGCCGGGATAATGACAGTTATCATGAAATTATCTTTAGTTCACTTTAATATAACGTTTAATTCTGAGGAAAGTTATTTCAGGTACTTTTTTATACTATAAAGCTTATTGAGGGCTTCTACCGGAGTGAGATTATCTACATCCAGATCAAGGATCTCATCGCGGATCTGTTTCAGAACCGGATCATCAAGCTGAAAAATACTCAGCTGCATACCTTCCCTGTGACCGGCAAGATCTGCAATCGGCTTGGTCAATTCCTGCTTTTCATGGCTCTGCTCCAACTCCTTTAATATCTCGTCAGCACGGTTTACAACGCTTCTCGGCATCCCTGCCATCTTTGCGACATGTATTCCAAAGCTGTGCTCACTCCCACCTCTTTTGAGCTTTCTGAGAAAAATGACTTTATTATTAAACTCTTTTATTGACACATTATAATTCCTTACGCGTGAAAATGAATTTTCCATCTCATTAAGTTCGTGATAATGAGTAGCAAATAATGTTTTTGCCCTGCACTTGTTTTCATGGAGATACTCAACCATTGCCCATGCTATTGAGATCCCATCATAAGTGCTTGTACCCCGGCCAATCTCATCAAGAAGTATCAGGCTCCGATCCGAAAGATTATTAAGAATGCTGGCAGTCTCATTCATTTCAACCATAAATGTAGATTCTCCCAGACTTATATTATCGGATGCCCCAACTCTGGTGAAGATCTTGTCGACAATGCCGAAAGTTGCCCCTTTTGCCGGGACAAAACAACCTGTCTGTGCCATCAGAACAATAAGTGCTGTCTGCCTCAGCAGGGCAGACTTTCCCGACATATTCGGACCTGTAAGAATTATAATCTGCTGGTCTTCTGTATCCAGAATAAGATCATTCGGAATATACGATTCTCCAGCGGGCAATTGCTTCTCTATAACCGGATGTCGTCCTTCCTTTATGTCCAGTTTCTTCGAATCATCAAGGATCGGTCTTATATAATTGTTTTCGATCGAGATAACAGCAAATGACATCAGGCAGTCAAGCCGGGCAATAAGTGAAGAATTCAACTGTATCGGCGGAATATATTCCAGTATTGAAAGCACAAGGTCTCCAAATAATTTAGTCTCCAGATTAATAATCTTTTCTTCAGCTCCGAGTATCTTGCTCTCATATTCTTTAAGTTCCTCAGTAATATATCGTTCAGCATTCACAAGTGTCTGCTTCCTTATCCACTCGGGTGGTACTTTGTCTTTATGGGTGTTTCTTACTTCAATATAATATCCGAATACATTATTGAAGCTGATTTTCAAAGATGTGATTCCTGTGCGTTCACTCTCACGTGTCTGAAGGTCAGACAGGTAATCCTTTCCGCTATAAAGAATAGTACGGAGCTCATCAAGTTCTTCAGATACTCCTCTGGCAATTGCATTACCCCTGTTTACCTGAACAGGGGGATCGTTATTCAGCTCCCTGTCAATTTTATCAGCAACTGATTTGCAGGGATTCATTTGTTCAGCAAGTTTTACAAGAGGTTTACAACCGCTGTTATTGCATAAATTCTTAAGAGGATCAATGGTTTTCAGGGCTCTTTTAAGCTGGACAACTTCACGTGGATTTATCCGGTTAACTGCCACTTTTGAAATTAGCCTTTCAAGATCACCTACCTGCCGTATCAGCTCCGACACCTCATGCATAAATACTGGATTATCAACTATATATTGAACGATATCAAGTCGATCGTTGATTGGCTGAATGTCTTTAAGAGGAAGAGATATCCAACGTTTTAATAATCGCCCACCCATTGGCGAGATTGTGTGGTCAATTACGTCTATAAGGGTTCTGGCACCCTCAAATGGAGAATGGAATAATTCAAGATTCCTGATAGTGAATTTGTCAAGCCAGACATACCTGTCCTCTTCAATGCGCGACAGGTTTGTTATATGGCCAAGCTGGCCGTGCTGTGTTATATCGAGATAATAAAGGATAGCTCCGGCGGCGATAATTCCGAAGTTAAGATTATGAACTCCGAATCCCTTTAATGAGCTGGTTTCAAATTGCTTAAGTAGCCGGTCGTTTGCAGCTTCAGGAGTGAAAATCCAGTCGTCCAGTTTGAAAGTATAAAATTTCGATCCGAAGCTTTCATTGAACAACTCACTTTTCCGTTTCTCAAACAGAACCTCTTTTGGCTGGAAGTTGTTCAGCATCTGATCTATATATTCTAAAGTACCTTCCGAGGCAAGGAATTCGCCGGTGGATATATCCAGAAATGCTACTCCTGCAACTTTCTTATCGATATGAACAGCAGCCAGAAAGTTATTTTCTTTATGGTTGAGGACATTTTCGTTAAGTGACACTCCCGGTGTAACCAGTTCAGTTATTCCTCTCTTAACAATTTTCTTTGCGAGTTTGGGATCTTCCAGCTGTTCGCAGATAGCAACTCTCTGACCCGCTCTTACCAGCCGGGGTAGATAGGTATCGAGCGAATGATAAGGAAATCCCGCAAGTTCTACAAACGAAGCGGAACCATTTGCCCTTCTGGTCAACGTAATACCCAGTATATCAGATGCTTTAATTGCATCCTCTCCGAATGTCTCATAAAAATCTCCTACTCTGAAAAGTAGTATCGCATCAGGGTGTTTTGCCTTGACATTATAATACTGCTTCATCAGCGGAGTCTCTACATACTTCTGGAAATCAGACATCTGGTGTCGAGGTATTATTTCTTATTCTCAGGAGGATAAAATGATACTTAACAAAGATACATGTAAAAGAGTTTTTCTAACTTGCTACTTGAAATTTTTATTCACAATTATAATTCAAAATGAATAAGGTACTTATACTTGGAGCCGGGCTCGTAGTTAAACCCATGGTTGAGTACCTTTTGGAAAACAATTTCAGACTGATGATCGCGTCACCCATGAAAGAGCGTGCAGATATCATGATCGGTGGACATCCTCATGGTTCTTCTCTCGACTGGTCAATGGATGACGCTGAAACACTCGATAAACTAGTTGCTGAATATGATATTACAGTTTCTCTGTTACCATATGAATTTCATTCCAGGGTAGCCGAAGTATGTTTGAGATATGGCAAGTCTCTTGTTACAACTTCTTATGTTCAGCCGGAAATGCAGGTATTGGACTCTGACGCCAGAAAAGCAGGAGTTTTGTTACTTAACGAGATTGGTCTTGATCCGGGTATTGATCATATGTCAGCCATGAGGATCATTGATCATATACATGGCAAAGGTGGTAAGGTTGAGGAGTTCTATTCCCTATGTGGTGCTTTACCGGCTCCTGAGGCCGCTGATAATCCTCTGCAATATAAGTTTTCGTGGAGCCCTAAAGGAGTTGTTCTGGCAAGCCGTAACAGCGCACTTTATCTGAAAAAGGGGAAAAGAGTTTTTATTGAACCTGTGAGTCTTTTTAAAGACAGGTTCAGTTATAATTTTCCGGGGATAGGAGAGCTGGAAGTATATCCCAACAGGGATTCAATAAGGTACATTGATATTTACGGGATCCCTGAAGTGAGAACAATGTATCGGGGAACTTTCAGATTTAAAGGATGGTGTGAGACCCTAGATGTAATGAAAAGTCTGAAAATGCTTGATGACAACTCCGAAGATTACTCCGGGAAATCTTATGCTGATTTCATGGCTGGAAGAACAGGTTCCGATGCAGGAGATATTAAGAAGAAAACAGCAGCTAAACTCGGAATTACTGAAGGATCTGTGGCAATCAGGTCGCTGGATTGGCTTGGTTTTTTCAGCAACGAGAAGCTGAAATATAAAGAAACAACTCCTTTCGAGATCACATCTGACAGAATGATAAAGAAAATGACATTATCTGATAATGAACGTGATATGGTGGTAATGCAGCATTTTTTTCTTGCTTCCTGGCCTGAAGGAGAAAAAGAAGTAATTAAATCATCAATACTCGATTTCGGTACACCTTCAACAAATACCTCCATAGCACGTACTGTTGCTCTTCCTTCAGCCATTGCGGTAAAGCTGATCCTTGAGAAAAAGATTGACCTGAAAGGTGTTTACAGGCCTGTTGTGCCACAGATCTATAATCCGGTTCTTAATGAATTGAAGACTCTGAAGATAGAAATAAAGGAAGAATTCGGTCTGCCTTTAAGTGAAATGATAAAATTGTAATTTTACTAATAAAAAGTCAAATCCATTTAACCGCAAAGGTCACAAAGATTTTACGCAAAGGTCGCAAAGAACACTGCTGGCGCGGATTTACCTTCGGTGAGCTCCCTTCGGTCGGTTGACTTCGTCGAGCTCGCGGAAATTGGCTCTTTTGACCGCTAGCGCGGATTTACCTTCGGTGAGCTCCCTTCGGTCGGTTGACTTCGCCGAGCTCATGGTAGCTAGCGCGGATTTGCAATCCGTGCTTTCCGCTCGGTATCCACCGCGACGACCTGGCTCCTTCGCTAAAATTGCCCACTAGGTAATTTTTTAACGCTCGGCCCTGTGCCTTTTGCTCGGTTGCAATTCGTGCCTTTACAAGTTTTTATTTGTAGGTATGTTGTTTTACTGACTCCAAAACTATCTCCAGATAATTATCCAAACCGGCATAATTTCTTGCCGAACTGAAAAAGTAATCTTCGGGCCTTTCAACAATTAGTTCTTCAACAGGATTATTATGAATATAATTCAGTTTTTCATCAAAAAATTGATTTGAAGATATTATTTCAGCATGATTTCCATCCTGCCAAAACTTATAGTTTGTTATTCCTTTCAGGTTTTCACCTGCTTTTCTGAAGTATTCAAGCATCCAGTCTCTCCTGCTTTCCGGTCGGTTTAATATTTGTCTGATGATTGCTTTAGAAGTGAACTTATTAAAATCACGCAAAATATCTGACAATGTGATTTTTCCTTCAGCTCTTGCTATTAAATGAAGATGACTAGGCATTATACAGTATCCAAAAATTTCTAAACCTTTTCCCTTCTGACAATATTGCAATGAATTAATTATTGTCAATTTATAGTTCTTTCTTATAAAAATATCAATCCATCCAACAACAGTAAGGGTAAGAAAATAAGCTTTTTCTCGATCCCAAATTTTATATTTATCTGACATAGCACGAAGAATTTAAAGAAGCAAATTAAGAAATCTTTTTGAGTTTAAAGAGATTATAGCACGGATTGCAAATCCGCGCTAGCTTCTGCGAGTTTGATGGAGTCAAATCCGCGCCAGCGGCGAGGGAAATGATAAAATAATACTTTGTTTAAAAAGTTACACAGAGATTCACAGAGGATTCACAGAGTTACTTAGAGAAAATCATTACCCCCAACCCCCTAAAGGGGGCTTAATAATCCGGTTTTGAATTAGCCCCCCTTTAGGGGGGGTGGGGGGTCAAAAATTCAGATAAAAATCCTTTGTAAGATTAAGATATTCTTCGGTGAATTCATGTCGTTGGCCCCTTTCGATAGTTAGAAATTTTTCAGTGAGCTTAGTCTTTCTTCTGCTAAAACCAAGGATCAATCTCCTTATTTCAGATGAGGGAACTGGTTTTATTTTCAATATCCTGTTGCAATAGAGACCCCATTTCTGAGACTCAGCAATAAAAATACTACCTTCAACATAAGGCAATATCAACTGTAGTAACCCATTCTCCTCAAGTAACCTGGAAATTCCGTCCAGTAGCTCCTGCTGAGTGAGTGAATCGCTATGTCTTGTCATCGACTTCCCGGGATCTGGATTTTTCAGAGAATCATTGAAATAAGGTGGATTTGCAACTATCAGATCAAATTTTTCATTACCCGGATAATACTTTTGAAGGCCACAGTTTTCAATTTTAATTCTGCTGTTCCATTTACTGAGTTTCACATTATCGCAAGCCTGGATATATGAGTCATAATCAGGTTCAATTGCAACAATATCAGCATCACATCTTTGCGCAAGCATTATTGCAATTAGCCCAGTCCCGGTCCCGATATCAAGAATTCTTTTCGCTGATGAAATATCAGCACAGGCTCCAAGGAGAACGCCATCTGTTCCTACCTTAAAAGCAGATTTATCCTGATAAATGGTAAATTGTTTGAAACTGAAAAAATTACTAGCCATCACCTGACATTACCGAATTTCTCATTCACACCAAGACCAAAGAGTGCAAAGTCGTACTTTACAGGGTCTGAAGGGTCAAACTCTCTTAATATCGCCGTCAATTCTTCAACAGCTTTCCAGTCGTTTATTTTTCTGGTTAAAAGGCCAAGCTGCCTGGCTGTATTACCTGAATGAAAGTCAATAGGGATGTAAAGCATTGCCTGATCAATTTTTTTCCAGATTCCGAAATCAACCCCGTTATTATCCTTTCTTACCATCCAGCGAAGAAACATATTAATCCGTTTTCCGGCAGCACCTCTTTCCACATCGGCAAAATGTTTTTCGGTCCTTACCTCATGATTTTCAGCAAAAAACAGTTGCCTGAGATGGGATATTCCTTCCTTCAGGCTACCAGATTTATTTATCCCCTGAAGGACCACATCCTCCATACTGTTGAAATTCGAATAAATATGCTTCAGGCCCCGTATGAAATAGATGCAGTCGGTGCCATTAAAAGTACGGTGAACATAACGTGAAAATCTTTCCAGATCATCCTTGCCTGCCGACATAATAAATTCATAAGGAACACTGTCCATCGCCTGGAGCAGAGTATTACTGCTTCTCAGTATCAGGTCTCTCCTGCCCCAGGCAATTGTCGCAGTAAGAAATCCTGAAACTTCCCTGTCATGTGATGAAGTAAACCTGTGAGGTATTGAGATGGGGTCACATGGAATAAATGAAGGGTTGTTGTACTGAAGGTATTTTTCTTCAAGAAATTGTCTCAGCCCGGCAGCAGAAACACCTTTATATGATCGTTTAAGACTCATTTACAATAAGTCCGTCTTTTATCTGCAGTATACGATCCGACATATTTGCAAGTTGCCTGTCGTGGGTGACAATAATAATAATCTGGCCAAAGTTATCCCTGAGTTTAAAGAAGAGTTTGTGAAGTTCATTTTTATTCTCTGAGTCGAGATTACCTGAAGGTTCGTCAGCAAGGATTACCGCAGGATTATTTATAAGGGCCCTTGCTACAGCCACACGTTGTTGTTCCCCACCGCTAAGTTCCGATGGTTTGTGTTCGAGCCTGTCGGAAAGGTTGAGAAATCCCAGAAGTTCGGCAGCTCTGGCTTCAGCTTCAGTTTTGCTTTTCCCTGCTATATATGCTGGTATACAAACATTTTCAAGAGCTGTAAATTCAGGCAGAAGCTGATGAAACTGGAATACGAATCCGATATTATTATTACGGAAAGCTGCAAGGACTTTACCCTTTAAACGACTTATATCAGTTCCATTGTAAAAAATTGTACCTCCGTCAGGTCTGTCAAGCGTACCAATTATCTGAAGAAGAGTTGTCTTGCCTGCACCGCTTGCACCCACAATTGAAACAACTTCTTTATCTTTTATTTCAATATCAATCCCTTTAAGAACCTTCAGTTCTCCGTAAGCTTTTGTAATACCGGTTGTTCTGATCATGGTTTTTATTAAGGATAGACTGGAAGGGTGAATACAGAATTTTGATTTACAAAGGGATATGAAACAGAAAAGAGGTTTAATCGTTGTAATCGTAACGGTAAGGGTTGTCCGAAACCTCGTTTACGTCCTTCTTAATATTATCTTTTACCTCATTAACATCTTTCTGAATATTATCTTTTACCTCATTGACATCTTTTTCAATATTATCTTTTACCTCATTGACATTATTTTCAATATTATCTTTTACCTCATTGACATTATTTTGAATATCAGAAGAAAAATCATTCATCTCT
>JBGPAF010000036.1:0-8470 GCA_041480535.1 Bacteroidia bacterium | reverse complement strand
TGACATTAAAAAAAGCTGCATATCTGTTTTCATTGCGGAGATATTGACAACAGTTTTAAAGGAAGAGACTCCCAATCATGAATTATTTGACTTTATTGAAGATTCCATCATGTATCTTGATAAGTGTGAAACGGGCTTTGCAAATTTCCATATTGCCTTCCTGATTGGACTCAGCAGTTACCTGGGTTTCGAACCGGGAAAAAGAACTGATCCTGAAAATCTTTATTTCGATCTTATGAATGGCACATTTGTATCATTGCCTCCATTGCATTCAGCCTATGCCGGTCCACAGGTATCAGATATACTGGCAAGCTTCTTTTCAACCTCCTTTGACAGGATGAGGAGTATACCGCTTACAGGTTCATTAAGGGATGAGGTGCTCGAAACTATCATCAAATATTTCAGCATACATCTTCCCGGACTAAAAAAGATAAATTCGCTTGATGTCCTTAAGGAGATTTTCAGCTGAGCATAAAACTTACCCTGGAAAATTTTTCCCTATCTTTAGTCGTTAAACCAGTGCTTTCTATATGGCCATTTTACCATCAATAATCAGGCAGTTAAATACAAAGCGGATAAATCAGATAGAACACTTTAAGAAATATCCTGTTGAAACACAGCAGGAGAATCTTTTTATGATCATTTCTGCCGCAGCTTCAACAGAATGGGGCAGAAAATATGATTATTCATCAATACGGTCCGTTAAGGAATATCAGTCAAGGGTCCCTGTCAGACCATATGAAGAATACCTGCCCTATATTGAAAGACTCCGGAATGGAGAGAGCAATCTGACCTGGCCTGGTGATATCAAATGGTTCGCAAAGTCCTCAGGAACCACGTCAACAAAAAGCAAATTCATCCCTATAAGCAGGGAATCGCTCCAGGGTTGCCATTACCAGGCTGCAAAAGACATTCTTGCAATCTATGCAATGAATAATCCCGGTACCAGAATTTTTTCTGGAAAAGCCCTTACTCTCGGTGGCAGTAATAAAATAAACCAGTTCAGCAACAAATCAATTTATGGTGATCTTTCAGCCGTGCTGATATGGAATGCACCATTTTATATTGAATTTGTAAGAACGCCCAGACAAAAAATAGCCCTGATTGAAGACTTTGAGGAAAAGCTTAAACTTATCACAAAGATAACTGTAAATCAAAACGTTACCAGTTTCTCCGGAGTGCCGTCATGGTATCTCACACTGATAAAAAATATTCTTGCATACACAGGAAAATCGAGCCTGCTTGATGTGTGGCCAAATCTCGAAGTATTTTTCCATGGCGGAATAAGTTTCACCCCTTATCGCGAAATTTATAAAAAGCTTATCCCGGGCGATCAGATGCACTACATGGAAACATACAATGCTTCTGAAGGCTTTTTCGGTATCCAGGATGATCCCGGAAAATCAGATATGCTCCTGATGCTCGACTATGGGATCTTCTATGAGTTCATCCCTTCAGACCAGCTCAATTCCGACTCTCCTCAGGTATTTTCCCTTGGTGAAGTTGAGAAAGGGGTTAATTATGCAATTGTAATTTCGACCAATGGAGGATTATGGAGATATATGATCGGCGACACAATTGTATTTACCAGCACTGATCCTTACAGGTTCCGTATTTCAGGAAGGACCCGGCAATTTATAAATGCTTTCGGAGAAGAGGTTATTGTCGAAAATGCCGATAAAGCACTTGAAGAAGCATGCGGGGCTACCGGTGCAATTATTTCAGAATACACTGCCGGGCCTGTCTACATGGGAGCCTCATCAAGGGGAACACATGAATGGATCATCGAATTTGAAAAAATGCCGGATGACATCATTAGATTCACTGATATCCTCGACGATACGCTTAAATCGATCAATTCTGATTATGAAGCCAAACGCCACAAGGATATCAACCTTGTGAGGCCGGTTGTAAGGACTGTCCCTCAGGGAACATTCAATTTGTGGCTTAAATCAAAAAACAAACTGGGAGGTCAGAATAAAGTTCCCAGACTTTCAAATACCCGGGAGTTCATTGAAGAACTTTACGGATTTTTAGTAATTTTATGACCTATAAAAAGTAATAATCTCAACCATGCATATAGCGATTGCAGGCAATATCGGATCAGGTAAGACAACACTGGCAGGACTTCTTGCCAAACATTATGGCTGGACTCCCCATTACGAAGATGTAGATGATAATCCATATCTGAACGATTTTTATATCGATATGCAGCGCTGGTCGTTCAACCTGCAGATTTACTTCCTTAACTCGCGCTTCAGCCAGATCCTCGAAATTAGGAAATCGGACAAGACGATAGTCCAGGACAGGACCATTTACGAGGATGCATATATTTTTGCCCCGAACCTCCATTCGATGGGACTTATGTCGACGCGCGACTTCGATAATTACACTTCTCTCTTTAAAATGATGAGCTCACTCATCCAGCCGCCGGATTTGCTGCTCTATCTCAGGGCTTCAGTCCCGACACTTGTAAACAACATACAGAAAAGGGGACGGGAATATGAGAGCTCAATAAGGCTTGATTATCTGAGGCGGCTTAATGAACGGTATGAAGCGTGGATACAGTCATACAAGCTGGGAAAAATGCTGATAATCGAGGCTGACCATTACAACTTTCCAAATAACAGCGACCATCTCGCCGAAGTGATCGACAAGATCAATGCTGAACTGCATGGTCTCTTTTAAAATCCAAATCCATTAACCGCAAAGATCGTAAAGGTTCTACGCCAAGTTCGCAAAGAATTAAAACTTATGCTTTCACTTTGCGTCCTTTGCGTCAACTTAGCGTGCTTTGCGGTTAAAAAGAATTCATTTAAATCTATTTGGCTTCAACTTTGGGAGCCGGAGTCAAAGCAACCTTTACATAGTTTTCAGTATCCAGATATTTACCGGCGATCTTCTTTATGTCCTTGCTTGTAAATGAGTTGACAAAGGTCTTATACTCATCAAGTGTCAGAAGTCTTTCGCCATTAAGATAAAGACTCTGAAGTGAAGAAATCCAGAAATTGTTTTCCTTCAGCTTTGTTTCACGTTCCCTTATCAAAGTTTCTTTCACTTTATTCAGATCTTCTGCAGAGGGACCCGCCTTCCTGATCTTTGACATTTCATCAAGCAGGGTCTGAGAAAGCTTTGCAATGCTGTCAGGATTGCAGCCCCATGATGATGTAATCGTATATTTTGGTTCAGGATATTTCACTGAGCTTCCGTTAAAGCTTATTCCATAGACACCGCTCTGTTCTTCACGCATCGATTCCCTGAGCTTTATCGAAAGGAGATTCATTAACATAGTGAATCCCTGGCGGTATTTTTCCTTCCATTTAAAATCGCCATTCCAGACCATAGCCACCAGACTTTGAGGCTCAGAGTTTTTCGGAACATCAACAACAACTTTTCCTTCTGGAAATCCGGGTTCCACATCCCTCCATGTTTCTTTTCTTCCTGTTGATGGTAAGCCACCGATATATTTTTCAAGAAGGGGGATCACTTCATCATTTTTAAAGTTGCCAACCATGAAATATGTAAAATCACTTGCATCAGCAAAACGATCTTTGTAAATAGTGAGAAGTCTGTCAAGATTTACCTGGTCAAACTGGGCTTCTGTCGGAATTGCAATTTCCCTTGGTGAGTTCATTGTAACTATTTTAGACAGAGTATCAGAAAAAATCACCTGGGGATTCGCCCTCAAAGGCTTGATCATGTTTCTCATCCGTGAGATATATGCATTGAAAGCACTTTCATCTCTGCGGATTTTGGTGAAATAAAGATAATTAATCTGCAGCATTGTCTCAAGATCCCTGGGAGAACAGCTTCCGTTGACTCCTTCACGCAAATCACTTATATACGGGGTAAGCTTTGCAGTATTGCCCGACAGCTTTTTCTGCAATCCTATATAATCATAATTTCCAAGTCCGCTTTGTGTGATAATCATTGTAGCCAGCATCGCAGACATTATATCATTATCGGGATAAAGCGAAGTGCCGCCGGGACTGTAAGCTGATATCAGAATTTCGTCGTTCTTGAAATCAGTGGACTTCAGAATCATGCGGACTCCATTTCCGAAAATGAGCTCAGTAAAGCCAAACTCATTGTTTTCAGATCTTTTGGTAATAACTGCCGGTGTCGGTTCCACAGACAAAAGCGGTTCATCGGAAACTTTTTCGGCATATGCTTCGATCTTCATGTCCTTTACTGACTTGATGATATCAAGAACCTGGGATTCGGAAGGAACTTTTACCCCCTCTTTCTCCTGGGCAGTTACCAAAGCAATAATGTTATCATCGGAGATCAACTCCTTTGCGAGTTGATTGATCTCATCAAGGGAAATTCCCGGAAGGAACTCACTGGTTATCTCAAACTCCTTCTGAATGCCCGGTATTGGTTCCCTGTCCAGATAGTTTCTTGTGTACTCATCAGCATATGAGGAGGATTCCGTCTTATCAGCCTCCTTCGCCATCTTTTCAAGCATTGACAGCTTATCCTTCTTTTCGCGTTCAACCTCAGCTGCCAGAAATCCAAACCGGCGTACTCTTTCATTTTCAGTAAGAACGACCTCCAGGCTCTTTTCTATCTGGTTCTCTTTTGCATTCACCATAAGCTCATAAGTGTCAACGCTCCTGCCAATGAAGGTACCATATCCTGTTCCTGAATATACAAAGGGAGACTCTGGTTTTTGCGCGATCTCCTGAAGACGGTTATTTAACATGTCTGTATATAATGATTGCATAATCTGTTTGCGATAATCTCCAAAGGTGCCATTATCAGATTTGGGATGTTTAAAGAACACCGCTGCTGAATAGCCTGGGGCCTCCTTATCTGTAACCACACTTATCAGCGGTTCTGTATTTCCGGGAATCGGAAATTCAATCCTGGCTTTGGGATCGACTGCCTTCGGGATCCTTCCGAAATATTCCTTCACCTTGTCTTCAGCAACTGCCGGATCAATGTCGCCAACAACAACAACTGCCATCAGGTCGGGACGGTACCATGTTTTGTAGAAACTGCGTAAAGTATCATGCGGAAAACTCCTGATGATATCAACTTTCCCAATAGGAAGCCTTTCGGCATATTTTGATCCTTTAAATAACACAGGAATATATTTTGACTGCATCCTGTCATCGGCACCCAGCCCAAGCCGCCATTCCTCAACAATAACCCCGCGTTCCTTGTCAATCTCACTGTCATCGAGAGTTACCTGATGGGCCCAATCTTCAAGAACCTGAAATCCGCGGTTTATCCATTCCATTTTATCGGAAGGTACCTTCAGCAAATAAATAGTCTGATCAAAACTTGTATTGGCATTCAGTTCCGCTCCTAATTTTACTCCCATTTCCTCAAGCATATCTGTCATTCTGTTGCTCGGAAAGTTTTTGGTACCGTTAAAGCACATATGCTCAATGAAGTGCGCCAGGCCTTGCTGTCCGTCTGTTTCACAGACAGATCCGGCATTGACAGCAAGCCTCAGCTCAATCCTCTGCTCCGGTTTCTTGTTTTGTTTGATGTAATAAGTGAGCCCGTTTTCGAGCTTGCCGATCCTGATGTCCGGATCAGGAGGGATCGGGTCATCAAGCTTGATATTCTGGGCATTCAGACCAGTTATGATAAAACCCAGAAGAATAAAGACAGAAATAAATCTTAATCTTTTCATTGTTAGTTTTTTATGATTCGTGATATATGGACATGACATTAAAAAGTAAATTTATAAAATATATGCCTTAATCACAAATCCCAGGATTTCTTAAGTGTCCCTTTGTGATGTCCGAAGTTTTTTTAATACTCTAAAGATTGATCCTCTTCCAATAAAATATTACCTTGCCACTTATAACATCAAAACTTCTTAATTATGAATTCGACACGCAGAGATTTTATCAAGACAGCATCGGTACTGGCTGCAGGATCATTACTTCCGGTTGACTCTCTTCCTAAAGCAAGGATTAAAGTCGCTTCATCCGACAGGGTCCGGGTGGGTCTTATCGGGGTAAGAAGCCAGGGTTACAGCGATCTCGCTTCATTCCTTAAAAATCCCGAGGTAGAACGTGTTGCATTAAGCGATATTGACAGTAATCTGCTCACCAGCAGGACCAATGATATAGTAAAACTGGGATTTGAAAAGCCTGAATTATACGGCGATTACCGTAAAATGCTTGAGAAGAAGGATATTGATATTGTGATAATCGGCACTCCCGATCATTGGCACTGCCTGCAGTTTGTCGACTCGCTTGAGGCCGGGAAGCATGTTTATGTTGAAAAGCCTCTCGGCAACTCTATCGCCGAGATCAATATCATGCACAAAGCAGCCAAAAGACACGGCAAAATGGTCCAGGTAGGCCAGTGGCAGAGAAGCCAGCCTCATTTTGTCGATGCAATAAATTATTTAAAAACAGGTAAGCTGGGGCGTATCCGTACATGCAAAGCCTGGTCATATGTCGACTGGAAAGGTGCTGTTCCTAAAGTGCCCGATTCAGCTGTTCCTGAAGGTGTCGATTATGAAATGTGGCTCGGTCCGGCTCCGAAACGCCCATTCAATATGAACCGCTTTCATTTCACTTGGAGGTGGTACTGGGAATATGGTAACGGCCTGATGACAGACTGGGGTGTGCATCTTATCGATTATATCCTGTACGGCATGGGGAAAACTATACCTGCTTCGGTTATGGCCATCGGCGGGAAATATGCCTTCCCTGAGGACGATATGGTTACACCAGATACAATGACAGCTGTATATGATTTCAAAGACTTCACGATGATCTGGGAACATACAATAGGGATCGGACTCGGGAACTGGAAGAGACCTCACGGAATGTCGTATATAGGAGAGAACGGGACACTGGTCCTTGACCGCAACGGCTGGGAAGTAGTACCTGAAAAAGAAAAGATCGAGGCGGTTCCTGTCCAGAAGAATGTTGGAAACGGGCTGGACCTGCATGTAAGGAATTTCCTCGACTGCCTGAAAAACAATACTCCCGATAAACTCCATGCGGGAATTGACGTTGCACGCAGCGTTGCGCTTGTGGCACAGATGGGAAATATTGCCTACCGCACCGGTGAAAAAGTGGTCTGGGATGATACAAAACAGCTATTCAAAACTAAAACAGCCAATAAGCTTATAACACCTGTTTATAATAACGGTTACAGACTGCCGAAATATTAATTTTTGTCACCCCCTTCCCCCAAAAGGGGATTAAATATATGCCTGTTAATCAATAAGTCCCCTTTAGGGGATTGAGGGGTGTCTTTTTATTCCCCGATAATCTTAATCAGCTTGCCAACCGGAACCTGATCAGTGAGCTCCAGGTCGTTAAGCAGGGCTAACTCAGCCTGTTTATCCTGTGAAACTCTGTAATAGCTTAAAGCATCTGAAAAGGTTCCTGTCCTTTGCACCTTTACAACATTAACCTTCCTGGGTTTAACATTTAATTTTGATGCATCCGTCAGTCTTGCAAAAGTGGACATGGATGAATTAAATGTATTTGCATAGGAATTGAAATCAGCCTCAGTGGTTACACCATGCATCACATAGATAATGTTGTTATAGCTGATAAAATATGAAAGGACCATATTGGTTGAAGTGGCTCCGGTGGACTGGTCCTTAACAGACTGTTTTGCCTGGGTCATTATGGCGGACAATCCGTTAACAGTGATTTTCTTGCTTCCCTGGAGAGTAAGCTGGTACTGTATCATTGTGGTGTCAACCGCTGACTCCAGTGTTTTCTGGGGTGACATTGTAAAAAGGATAAGAGCTTTCTGATCCGACGGGACTACTGTGACCTGAAGCGGAGAGTTTGTAAGGGTCCACCCAGTTGGAAATGAGAATTTGAACTTCAGTTCAGGATGATAGAATGTATTTCCTTCAACGTATCCCTGCCTTGGGTCTTCCCCATAAATTATACCATTGATCCACTGAAGATAACTGTCCTGATTGACTTTATAATCAGCAAGGGCAAGTTTTGTCTGCCATTCAGTTGCTTCTGTGTTGACATCGTTATACCTGTCGCCCGGGTCAGGGTGTGTCGACAGGAAGGTCGGAACTCCGCCCTCACTTTCAGCCATGTTCATCTTTTTAAGCACATTGAAAAAATCTGCCATTTTATGGGCATCATAGCCCTCTTTTGTTGAGTATTCGACTCCAAGGGCATCGGCCTGGCGTTCATCGTCACGGCTGAACTTAAGAAAGAGCAATTGCATACCCTGAAGGGCATATTGTGCATACGAAGCAAATTTTTCAGAGGCTATCATGCCGCCTATTAAAAGAAGCTGGGCCAGCTGTTGCTTGCTTTGCTGGCTTACCGAATGACGTGCTGCAATATGTCCCATTTCGTGTCCCATTACACCCATCAGCTCAGCTTCGTTAGTCAGCTGGGCAAGAATTCCGCGGGTAAGATATATATACCCGCCAGGGACAGCAAAAGCGTTTACTACAGGTGAGTCTACAACCTTCACATGGTACACAAGAGTCGGACGATGTGAGATC
>JBGPAF010000035.1:0-8651 GCA_041480535.1 Bacteroidia bacterium | reverse complement strand
GTATTATAAAGCAGGAGATTATATCGGGAAGCTTGGAATTGAAGAAGCTTATGAAAAGGAACTAAGAGGCCGGAGAGGAGTAAAGATTTACCTGGTAGATGTTTATAGCAGGATTAAGGGATCTTATGCTGAAGGGAGAATGGATACAGTGGCTATTCAGGGTGAAGATATCATATCGACAATGGATATGGATCTTCAGGAATACGGTGAGCATTTGATGCGCAATAAATCAGGAAGTATAGTGGCTCTTGAGCCAAAAACCGGTGAAGTGCTTGCACTTGTTTCATCACCTAATTTTGATCCGGGCTTGCTGGTTGGAAGAATACGATCGGAAAATTTCGCTAAACTAAACGCTGACACTGCTCAGCTGCCGTTGTTTAACAGAGCTTTGCAGGCAAAGTATCCTCCGGGTTCGACTTTCAAGCCTATTAACGGACTCATTGGTTTACAGGAAAATGTAATTACACCTTCAACAACATTCGGATGCAACAGCGGGTATCTATTCGTTGCCTGTCATTCACACAGTTCTCCACTCGATCTGATCCATGGAATTTCCAATTCATGTAATTCGTATTTCTGCCAGACCTACAGAAGGATACTTGAGAATCCAAAGTATCCTACAATTTCGGATGCCTATAGCAAATGGAAAGGATATCTTAATGAATTCGGATTCGGGAAAAAACTTGGAATTGAATTCACGAATGAGCTTGCCGGACTTGTTCCCTCACCTGCATATTTCGACAAATACTACGGAAAGAACAAATGGAAGGCTCTGACAGTAATTTCAATGGCTATTGGGCAGGGTGAGATCGAAACCACTCCATTGCAGATGGCAAACATGACAGCTGCCATTGCAAACAGGGGTTATTACTATGTCCCTCATATTGTTAAATTGATTGGTCAGGATAAACCAGTTGACCAGAAATATCTTACAAAGCAACTGATCAACATTGATTCAGCCAATTTTGAAACAATTATTCTTGGCATGGAAGCAGCTGTTAACGGGGAGGGAGGCGCAACTGCAAGAATAGCAGCACTTAAAGATATTATTGTCTGCGGTAAGACCGGAACTGCCCAAAACCCGCATGGAAAGGATCATTCTGTTTTCATTGCCTTTGCACCTAAAGACAATCCCCGGATTGCAATTGCGGTGTTTGTTGAGAATGCCGGATTTGGTGCGACCTACGCCGCCCCTGTCGCAAGCCTGATGATTGAGAAATATCTTACGGGTGAAATTACAAATAAACCTATGGAGCAGAGAATGTTTGAACTAAACCTCATCGGCGGTGACAACACGGAACGTTAACATCTGGGGCAGACTTGACAAGGCCACAATACTGGTCTTTCTGGTGTTGGTCATCATCGGCTGGTTCAACATTTATGCTGCTGTCTATAACGAGGAACACAGCAGGATAATTGATCTTTCACAGCGATACGGAAAACAATTCATCTGGATAATAGCGACACTCGTTATTGCAGTTTTTGTTGTAGTTATCGATACAAGATTCTATTTCTTCTTTGCCTATTTTATTTATGGCGGACTGATACTGCTGCTTATACTGGTGCTGATTTTTGGTAAAGAAATAAACGGTGCCAGATCCTGGTTTCAAATTGGGACTCTTAGCCTTCAGCCGTCTGAATTTGCTAAATTTGGAACGGCTCTTGCCCTTGCGGCGTATCTGAACTCAAAAAAGGAAGTTCTTAAGAAATTCAGGGTTTATTCAGTCGCATCCGGTATAATTTTATTTCCTGTCCTTCTGATAATCCTTCAGCCGGATATGGGGTCGGCAGTTGTTTATTTTGCTCTTTTCATTGTACTCTTCAGGGAAGGAATGAGCACATATATTTTTGTTTCAGCAGCGATAATGTTAGTTCTCTTCTTTTTTACCCTGCTTTTCAATAATCTGTACCTTACTATCGGTATTATAACGGCTGCATTTATATTTGCCTGGGTAGTTACACGAAACTGGAAACTGTGCCTCGAAGGTCTGGGCATCCTTATCCTGGTTTCTTTCCTCGTTTATCTATTCAACAGTTTGATAATTAAAATTTTAAGTGATGAACGCATTTTGTTTTTCTCGGTAATTCTGTCAGGTATTGTGTACGCTTTTTATTTCTATAGCAAAAAAGCTGTTTCCCTTCTTATGATTTTTATCTTCCTGTCCGGGAGTCTGATTTTTGTAGATTCTGTGGATTTTGCATTCAATAACCTTATGAAGCCACATCAGAAGGAGAGAGTTGAAATTATGCTTGGAATTAAATCTGATCTTCATGGAACCGGCTATAATGTCAATCAATCGATAATTTCTGTGGGATCAGGAGGTTTTGCCGGTAAGGGCTACCTTAAAGGGACGCAAACCAAATTCAAATTTGTTCCTGCACAGAGCACTGATTTTATTTTCTGTACAGTTGGTGAGGAATGGGGATTTATAGGATCATTCGTTATAATAGTATTGTATGTATTTCTGCTTTTAAGGCTTATCGTACTTGCCGAACGGCAGCGATCAGTATTTTCAAGGATTTACGGGTATGGTGTCGTTTCAATACTTTTTGTCCATTTCTTTATTAATATAGGTATGGCAATAGGAGTTGTACCGGTAATCGGAATCCCCCTGCCTTTCTTAAGTTATGGAGGCAGCTCATTGTGGGGATTTACAATACTATTGTTTATTTTCCTGCGGCTTGACGCAAGCCGGACCGAATATCTGGCATGATCAGAATGGCATTGTGATCCTGTGAGATATCTCTATTCCAAAATCGTTTTCCACATAATCGATCAGCTGCGGAAAAAACTCCATGAAATCATCCTGAAGGGAATAATAATTTTTTTTCAGGGCTTTTATTGCAAACCTGGTTTCGTTCGGCAGTGATGACCGTTTGCTTAAAGTGTTCAAAACATGACGTATGCCGTTTACAGTCTGATATGATTCAATCCAGTTGTTAATAATAAAAAAGGGCATCATCTTTCTGACATCGTTAGGCAGGATCTCAAAATTATTGACCATTGCCCTGTAAAAATTGTATGTCACACTTTCAAGAGGCCTCCTGGAGAAAAAGTTCCATTCCGTGGTAAGGAAATGATCATAAATAATGTCGGTAATGACACTTGCATATTTGTGATATTTCCTGGTGAAAAATATCTTACTGCGGTGAACAACCGGATGACTGTCAGTGAAAGCATCAATATGCCTGTGAAGTATTATACCTTTCCTTATCGGATCGGGGTATTTGAGATAATCCCGCCCTTTTACATAATCTCCTATGTAGTTTCCAATGATTATCTTGTCAGAATCACCGGACAGATATATGTGGGCAAGGACATTCATATCACGGCAAAATAGTACAAAGAAATTATATTTACCTTATCATGTCGGAAACATTTTCTTTAACATGTTTTCAAAACTACATAAAATCCTTGGCAAAAAGTTATAATTCAGAAGATTATGTCCGAAAAACGGTATGGCAAAAAACAGACTGAAATGTTCGGATTTTAAGTATGCAAATTATAAATTTGTTGTTTTACTTTATATATATAAACGACTTTTACAAGTAATAAATTATAAACAGGATAAGGAGGATATATGACCAGAAAAAATGTCGTAATAATCGGAGCTGCAGGAAGGGATTTTCATAATTTCAATACCTTCTTCAGGGATAATGAAAGTTACAATGTAGTTGCCTTTACAGCAGCCCAGATCCCCGATATTGACGGCAGAAAATATCCGAAGGAACTCGCAGGGAAATTATACCCGAAAGGAATTCCGATCTTTCCTGAACAGGAGCTCCCTGAATTAATTCAGAAGTATAAAGTTAATGATTGTGTCTTTTCATACAGCGATGTTACCTATCAGAAAGTAATGTCTGTAAGTGCCATAGTGAATGCTGCAGGTGCAAATTTTGTTCTTCTTGGTCCGGCTGATACGATGGTAAAAAGTACAAAGCCTTTAATTGCTGTTGGTGCCATCAGGACCGGATGCGGAAAGAGCCAGACATCGAGAAGGGTAATTGAGCTGTTAATGGAAAGAGGACTTAAGGTTGTGGCCGTACGTCACCCCATGCCCTACGGGAATCTTGCTGAACAGAAAGTCCAGCGTTTTGCCACGATCGCGGATCTTGCAAAGCATAAATGCACTGTGGAAGAGATGGAGGAATATGAACCTCACGTTGTCAGGGGCAATGTAATTTATGCCGGGGTCGATTATGAAGCTATTCTCCGTGATGCCGAGAAAGATCCGAAAGGATGCGACGTGGTTGTATGGGATGGTGGCAATAATGATTTCCCGTTTTACAAACCCGATCTGATGATCACAGTAACTGATCCGCACAGAGCAGGTCATGAACTCAGATATTACCCTGGTGAAGTCACGCTTCGCCTTGCCGATGTTGTGATAATAAACAAAATTGACAGTGCAGCTCCTGAGGCAATTCAGATTGTCAGGGAAAGTATTGAAAAAGTAAATCCGAAAGCAATTGTAATTGATGGGGCATCGCCTATTAAAGTTGATGATGCTTCAGTTATAAAAGGTAAGAGAGTCCTTGTAGTTGAAGACGGTCCAACCCTCACTCACGGTGAAATGAAGATTGGTGCCGGCGTGGTCGCAGCACGAAAATTCGGGGCAGCTGAGCTTATCGATCCGCGTCCTTTTACTGTCGGCAAGATGAGCGAAACATTCCGCCTTTATCCAAATATTGGTACACTGCTTCCTGCAATGGGATACGGGGACCAGCAGCTGAAGGATCTTGAAAAAACGATAAATAACACCGATTGCGACAGCGTCATAATCGCTACTCCTATCGACCTTAACAGGATAATAAAGATCAAAAAACCAAATACCAGGGTTTATTATGATCTTCAGGAGATAGGCGATCCGAACCTCTCACAGGTCATCAATGATTTCGTAAAGAAATTCAAACTGAAGGGCAAAAAATAAAAAAAAGTTACACAGAGATCCACAGAGTTGTAATGATTAAGTCTCTGTGTCCCTCTGTGTAAGTTTTTAGTTATCTTTTAACCCTTGCATTTCCCTTCCAGATACTCCATACCTGCTCTTCATCAGCAGGTTGTCCGTAATCAGTAACAACAGTAGTTGCAAGAGCTCCTGTCGCCCAACCGAACTGGATCCATTTTTCAGGTTCCCATTCTTTAAGGATTGCATAAAGCAAACCTCCGACAAAGCCGTCACCTCCACCTATCCGGTCAAGGACATGTATTTCGCGGGGCTCAACAATATGCCATTTATCGCCTTCGAGCATAATAGCGCCCCACAGATGTTCATTAGTGCTTATCACCTGTCTGAGCGTGGTGGCAAAAACGGAGGTTCCGGGAAATTCCTTTTTGACCCTTTTTATCATCTCCCTGAAGTTTTCAATCTTATCTGAAAGATCTTTACCACCTTCCTCTGGTCCTGCAATTCCGAGACAGAGCTGGAAATCTTCTTCATTTCCAACAAGGATATCGGAAATACCTGCAATTTCCCTGAATGTGGCAGAAAGCTCAATTTCCCTGCCCTTCCAGAAAGAAGCACGGAAGTTAAGGTCAAATGAAATCCGTGTTCCATATTTCTTTGCCGATCGGGCCAGTTCGAGGCAGAAATTGCTTGTTTCAGGCGATAATGCAGCTATCAGGCCCGAAAGATGAAGAATCTGTACTCCTTCTTTTCCAAACAGCCTTTGAAGGTCAAAATCCTTCACATTTAATATCCTTCCGACTTCACCTGCACGGTCATTCTGGACCCTTGGTCCACGCGAACCGTATCCACTGTCAGCAATGTTGAACTGATGACGGTAGCCCCACGGCCCTCCCTGTTCTACGTCAATCCCTTCATAAGCCATATGCCTGCCTGAAAGATTATCCTTTATCATACGGGCTATGGGACTCTCTTTTACAAAATTTGTAAGCACTTTAACAGGAAGTCCAAGAAACGATGAGATACTCACCACATTTGTCTCAGCGCTTGTGACCTGCATCTGGAACATATTACTGCAATGTACTGGCTGACCGTCAACCGGAGTAATGCGTACCCCCATGCTGGAAGGTACTACCATTGACCATGTAAAATCTTTCTTCAGAGCAATTTTCATAATCGTTTATTTTAATCTTTCCCTTAATTTCTTCCCGGCTTCTTCATAACCAGGTTTATTAAGCAGGGCGAACATGTTCTTCTTGTAAGCTTCTACACCGGGTTGGTCAAATGGATTGACATCCAGAATATAACCGCTTACTGCACAGGCCAGCTCAAATACATAGAACAACTGCCCTATATAATACTCATTAAGTTCAGGAATAGTAACAACCATTACCGGTACTTCCCCGTCGTTATGTGCGAGAATTGTTCCGGCTTCAGCATTATGATCGACATCTGAAAGCCTTTTTCCGCTCAGATAATTAAGCTGATCGGCATCATCGTTTTCTTTTGGTACAGTCAGTTCCCTTCTGGGGTTTTTGACTGAGAGAACGGTCTCAAACATGATCCTCTGACCATCCTGAATATATTGTCCGAGAGAATGCAGATCAGTAGTAAAATCAACCGCTGCAGGAAATATTCCCTTCCTGTCTTTACCTTCGCTTTCGCCAAATAATTGTTTCCACCATTCTGCAAAATAATGAAGCTTGGGTGTATAGCTGACCATGATCTCGGTTGTCTTGCCGTTCCGCATGATCAGATTCCTGGCAGCTGCATAAATAAGTGAAGGATTTGTAGCTGCATTCCTGTTATGACGGGTGACCGATTCCATCGATTTTGCGCCTTTAACCAGCATTCTGATATCAATACCGCAGAGTGCAATTGGCAAAAGCCCGGCAGGTGTCAGAACCGAATATCTGCCGCCTATGTTATCAGGAATAACGAATGTTTTGTATCCGTTAGCTTCTGCCAGGGGTCTCAGTGCACCTTTCTTGCTGTCAGTTATTGCGACTATCTTTTCGGCTGCAGCCTTTTTCCCGACTTTCTTTTCAAGGTGATTTCTGATAATCCTGAATGCAATTGCAGGTTCGGTGGTGACCCCTGATTTTGAGATCATGACTATAGAGTAGTTGCTTACATCAAGGATATCAAGCAGTTCACTTATATAGTCCTCCGACAAATTCTGGCCGGCAAAAATTATTTCATGATGCTTCTCTTTCCGCATGGAAGAGAAGGAATGATTAAGTGCTTCAATAACAGCTCTCGACCCAAGGTAAGAGCCTCCGATACCTATAACAACAGTAATATCGGAAATTAATCTTAGATGTTCAGCTGTTTTCTCTATCCTGTCGAGTTGAGGCAAAATGTCATCCGGGAGGGAAAGCCAGCCAAGAAAATCACTTCCGGCTCCGGTTCCGTTGTTAAGGCTGTCGAGATGCCTGACCGATTGCTGCGCCAGTGCAATGATTTCTTCATAACTTGTGAAACTGACTGCATTTTTAAGATCTACGCTGATATTTTCTTTCATATAGTAAAGGATTTATAAGTATTACAAAGTAATCTTACAAAAATAAAAAAAAAGCCGGCAGGATATACCAGCCAGCTCTTTTATAAGGGCAAAATATATGTTGACAAGGACTATTTCCTGTGTACCCCGCCGGCACTCGATGAATGTGCATCAAGGTATTTCGGATTTCCACGGTAATTTACATCTCCTGCACTGGAAGCTCTTGCTTTAAGCCTTTCAGAAACATTTATATCAGCATCCCCGGCACTGGAAGCAGATACATCAGCTTCTCTCACTTCAAGTCCAAATGCATTAAGGTCCCCTGCGCTGCTGAG
Source organism: Bacteroidia bacterium (assembly GCA_041480535.1). Taxonomy (GTDB): domain Bacteria; phylum Bacteroidota; class Bacteroidia; order Bacteroidales; family VadinHA17; genus LD21. The sequence goes on along the minus strand of JBGPAF010000035.1, from coordinate 906 downwards.
ATCTGCATTGAGGATATCTGCCTCTCCTGTAATTGTCACATCACCGGAACTGCTGATATTTGCTTCAATCTCTTTTGCATAAACCTCCAGTTTGATATCACCTGCACTGCTTGCCGACAGCTCAAGATTATCTGTCTTTATCGATGTTTCTCCTATTATATCTCCTGCACTTGTGGTTTTGAGGGAATTGATATCCTTCATTGTAACATATACCTTTTTCATTTCAGCTTCCCTTATATTGGCTTCAGTGTACACATGCAGAATGCCATCCTTTATTTCTGTAATGATGTATTCATGAAGATTCTCATCTGCTTCAACAGCAATTGATTCATTACCTGTTTGCCTTAAGTAAACATCAATCCCGCTGCTTACTCTTAACCCTGTAAACTTGCCGGCTTCTCTTTCCTTCTTTACTACATGGTTGTTCCCGTAAACAGTCCTGCGGATCTGGCCATCTGCACATACTGTAATGCCTATAGTGAGGATAATAATCAAAAAAAACTTCAGATTTTTCATGTCCTTATTTATTTTAAATATTGAATTTGTTCCTGTTTAAAGACTAAGATAAAAACCTAACGTTGCATCTCCAGGATAAAACTTTTTCAGCGAGCTGCATGAATGGAATCAGGATATCGATGATCCTGTTAAGACCGGAGGGTAATCCTCAGGACAAGTAACTGGTTGCGGAACATCAGTGTGCGGTGGACTATACTTTTTCAACAGCCACAAAGGTTAGTGCCATTTGAATATTCTCAGACCCGCACCGAAAAATATTATACCGGTTGCCGAAAGTATCAGAACAGGTATCGCAACTTCATTAAAACCAGCTCCTTCATTCAATATGCTTCTGACCCCGTCGGTCATCATGGTAAGCGGAAGAGTTCTGATTATCTTAACGCCCCAGTC
>JBGPAF010000034.1:0-8681 GCA_041480535.1 Bacteroidia bacterium | reverse complement strand
CCGGCTATTTTTCCTGAGGACCACTTAGGCGGATCATCCGTAATTGCCCTTACATATGAATTAGGAGTTTTAATATCTCCTCCTGCAATTGACTTAATGAATCCCGGGATTCCTCTTCCCTTCTGGTAAAACATCTCATCAGTAAGGAAATATCCATTAAATATTCCAAGGCATTTTAAGCCAATCTCCTTCATTCCACTGTTAATGGTTGTAAGGATTGACCTCATCTCTTTTATATAGGCTTTAAGAAACTCTTTATCCTGAATTTTCTTCTTTTCCACAGAAGAAAGCAGTTTGAATTTCTCATTGAAGAGTTCACCGGCCAGTCCGATAATATTCTTTTTAAGGTCCCAGTTTTTTCCCTCTTCGATATTTGCCCTTGCATACATCGACAGCCAGTTTTTAATTGTATTATCTGATGCTGCCGAAGCGATCATATTATCAACCGCAGTCTCCAGAACAGCAGTATGGTCAATTTCTATATTAAAACCTGAATGGAGTCCAATATCACGGGCAAATGCGCGAACGATCTTTTGATAAAAACTGTCTATCGTACTTACTGAAAATCTTGAAAAATCATGCAGTACAGAATACAATATCTCCCTGGCTTCCCTTCTGATTGTCTCCTCGCTTTTGCCTGTTGATCTTAAAAGATCAGCCAGGTATTTTGACGTTTCTCCGACAGCCAGTTTATTCAGCTCGTCAAGAATACGGCTTTTCATTTCCGCAGTGGCCTTGTGTGTAAAGGTTACTGCAAGGATTTTCCGGTAATTAAGTCGTGATTTAAATAATTTCTCAAGATAGATTCCGGCAAGTTTATGTGTCTTGCCCGAACCTGCTGAAGCGCTGTAGATAGTTAATGTCCCGACACCCATGACTGGGTAAAGTTAGCCAATTTAATTAACTTTGCGCGGTGAAAAAAAGGGTAGTAATAGGATTATCGGGCGGTGTTGACTCAAGTGTTGCTGCCTGGCTGCTTAAAGAGGATGGATATGATGTTACAGGGCTCTTTATGAAGAACTGGTATGATATAACAGGACTTCTCCAGAGCGGCTGCCATTGGGAAGATGATCTTATGTTCGCAGAAATGGTTGCCAGGAAACTAGATATTCCATTTTATTCGGTTGATCTCAGCGGGCCATACAGGAAAAGGGTTGTCGATAATATGTTTTCAGAATATGAAAAAGGCCGAACTCCAAATCCTGATGTCCTGTGCAACAGGGAGATAAAATTTGACTCCTTTGCAGATGAAGCGCGAAAACTTGGTGGCGACTACATTGCAACAGGTCATTACTGCCGAAAGGAAATAACGAAATCAGGAGACAAAACGATTTTCAGGCTCCTTGCCGGAAAAGATGATAATAAGGACCAGAGCTATTTTCTCTGCCAGCTGAGTCAGGAACAACTTGGATACGCCCTTTTTCCTGCAGGTCATCTTACAAAACCTGAAGTACGTATGATTGCAGATAATTTAGGACTCCCTACGGCACACAGAAAAGACTCACAGGGAATCTGCTTCGTGGGAAAGGTACATCTTCCCACGTTCCTCCAGCAGAAGCTTGCAGCAAAAAAAGGTTATGTTGTTGAGATTCCCCGTAATTTCAAGCACATATCCTGGCAACCCGGATTTCCTGCTGATTCAGTTAGCGAAGCTGACCTTATATCAGCTTCAGAACCCTACCGGTTTGATTCAGGTTCAGGAAGAACCATAGGGGAACATAATGGTGCCCATTTTTTTACAATCGGCCAGAGAAAAGGGATAAATATCGGCGGTTATAAAGAACCGTTATTTGTGATTGGTACTGACATCCCAAACAATCTCCTGTTTACAGGTGAAGGACAGTCACATCCGGGTCTGTACAGGAAGGGACTTTTCATCAGGGATGATGAAATCCACTGGATAAGGAGAGATCTTGAGATGAAACCGGATGAAATCAGGGAATACGAAGTCAGAATAAGGTATCGTCAACCTCTGCAAAAAGCCAGGTTATTCAGAAAAAAGAATGGTATGTACATAATATTCAACAAGCTGCAGCGAGGCATTGCTCCCGGCCAGTTTGCGGTCTGGTACGACGGCGAAGAGCTGCTGGGGTCAGGAGTAATAAACAGGTAGATACCGGAAACCGGAGATAGAAAACGAATAATTCCCCCTTTGAAGGGGGCTAGGGGGATGTTAAATAAGAAACAATTTATTCAATGAAAAAGATCAGCATTATAAGCGGCGGCTCAAGTGGTCTCGGTCTTGAAATGGCAGAACTACTTATAAAATCAGGTAAGAACGTCCTGATCCTGGGACGTGACACCAATAAGCTGGCAAAAGCCCTTGCCAGGTTGAATAATCCATCGCATCCGGATAATGCTGAATCATTTGTCTGCAATATCGGGAATGAGGCTGACATAAAGAAGCTTGGCAATTATCTGAACAATAATGACTATAACGTTGAATATCTTTTCAATAATGCCGGCAGGGGTTTATTTATAAAAGCAACAGAATCGACATCCGCTTTGATCGATGCGGTGTTTGAGCCAAATCTTAAAGGACTTATCCTTCTTACAACTGAAATATTAAGAATAACTCCTGCGACCGAAGAACTGTCGATTGTAAATATTATGTCATCATCCGCCCTTCTGGGCAGGGCAGAAGAATCGATATATTGTGCTGCCAAATGGGGAGCAAGGGGATATACAGAGGCACTCAGAACGGAATTAAAGGGGACAAAACGCAACATCATCGCTGTATATCCGGGCGGAATGAAGACAGGATTCTGGCAGGTAACTGATCATAACCGGGATATTTCAGGCTTCATGGATCCAGCCGAAGTTGCTGAGAAAATTATTAATGCTGTAATTGTAAAAGATCACCTTGCTGTAACAGATCTGACAATTAACAGGAAATAAAAGTATAGGATATCTTAAAAGATGAAATCAATTAACTGCAAAGGTCGCAAAGGTTTTCCGCAAAGATCGCAAAGAACTTATGTTTAAGATTTTAGCTTTGCGTGCTTTGCGACGACTTAGCGTTCTTTGCGGTTAAAAAGGATTTACTTAGAAATACCTACGACAATCTGTTCTTATAATCTTCGTATCCGAATTCTTTAATCAATTTGAATTTGTTGTCCATGGTCCACATACCAATTGACGGGTGATGAACACCATTGAATGTAGTAGTTTTTACCATCGTATAATGAATCATATCAAGAAAAATGATCCTGTCACCGGGTTTAAGTTCATTTTCAAATGACCATTCGCCCATGAAATCACCCGAAAGACATGAATTACCTCCCAGTCTGTAGGTAGGCATTCCCTTAACCGGATCAGTAGCTCCAATAATTTTGGGTTTATAGGGCATCTCGAGGCAGTCGGGCATATGAGCAGTAAAGGAGACATCAAGAATTGCAGTCTTTATTCCCTGATTGTCAACAATATCCTCGACTGTTGAAACCAGTTCACCTGTCTCCCAGGCAAAAGCACTTCCTGGTTCAAGTATTATATGAAGACCTGTATTTTCCCTGAATCTCTTTAGGATCTTTACCAGGTGTTCCGTATCATATCCTTTTCGTGTCATAAGATGACCACCACCCATATTGATCCATTTAATCTTTGGGAAGAATCTGCCGAATTTCATTTCAACAACCTGCATGATTTTTTCCAGCGCATAGGAATCTGATTCAAACAAAACATGAAAATGGAGTCCCTCTATCCCACCCGGCAATCCTTTCCTTATAAGATCATCTGCAGTTATCCCAAGCCTCGAACCCGGGGCGCAGGGATTATAAATATCATGACCAATTTCAGAATACTCAGGATTTATACGCAGGCCAGCAGAAATCTTTTCAGGATATCCTGAAAGAAATCCTGAGTACTTATTATACTGCTCCAGGGAATTAAAAGTGACATGTGAACTGTATTTAAGAACTGATTTAAAATCAGTCTCTTTATAGACAGGTGAGTATGTATGGGCAGGCATTCCTATCTCGTCAAAGCATAAACGGGCTTCATGCAATGAGCTTGCCGCAGCTCCGTTGACATACTCCTTCAGGATCGGAAAAACGCCCCACATGGCAAATCCCTTGAATGCAAGTATTAACTCGGCTCCCGATTCTTCTGAAACATGTTTTATTAGGGAGAGGTTGTTGCGAAAACGATCTTCCTCTATAATATAACAGGGCGACGGAATCTTTGAATAGTCGATTTTCAAAATACTTAATTAATAATATTAGTTATTGGCGTTAAGGCTTTAAGGCATGAAGGCGTAAAGGCTTATTGAAAAAATGAATAAGGCCTTTATACCGTCACGCCTTTATGCCATTTTTAGAGTTCAAGATCAACGTCATGAAGTTCCACCCAGGGTAATCCCAACAGGTTCAGCTGTTCCATAAACGGATCAGGATTAAAATCCTCAACATTAAAGACACCTGGTTTCTTCCAGATACCCTTCAGATACATCATTGCTCCTATAGCAGCAGGCACTCCCGTTGTGTAGCTTACACCCTGTGCGCCTGTTTCCTTATAGGCCGCTTCGTGGCTGCAATTGTTATATATATAGTAGGTTTTTTCCTTTCCATTCTTAATCCCTTTTATCCTGCAACCAATTGAGGTCTGACCTTTATAGTTTACGCCAAGTTCGCCAGGATCAGGAAGCACTGCTTTAAGGAACTGAATAGGAATTATCTCTCTGCCGTCAAACATTATTGGTTCAATTCCTGCCATTCCTATGTTCTGGATTACCCTGAGATGGGTAAGATATTCCTGACCGAATGTCATCCAGAATCTTGCGCGTTTGATTGTGGGGTAATTCTTTACAAGTGACTCAAGTTCCTCATGATAAATAAGGTACGATTCTTTCGGTCCTATCTCAGGATAGGTCAACGGCTTATGTATTTCATGAGGTTTTGTATATATCCATTCCCCGTTCTCCCAGTATTTACCTTTCTGGGTTACTTCTCTTATATTAATTTCCGGATTGAAGTTAGTTGCGAAGGGTTTGCCATGGTCACCTGCGTTGCAATCAACAATATCCAGATAATTAATCTCATCAAAATGATGTTTTGCAGCATAAGCTGTAAAGATCGATGTTACTCCCGGATCAAAGCCGCAGCCAAGTATTGCCGTTATCCCTGCTTTTTTATACCTGTCCTGGTAAGCCCACTGCCAGCTGTATTCATATTTGGCCTCTTCGAGGGGCTCATAATTGGCAGTATCGAGGTAAGAAACACCTTCAGCCAGGCAGGCATCCATAATATGAAGATCCTGATATGGAAGGGCCACATTTACGACAATATCAGGGTTAAAGCTTTTAATCAGCTTTCTGAGTTGCGGAACATCATCAGCATCAACCTGGGCTGTCTTAACCTGGTTTTTTCCGATCCTGGCGGCAATTGCATCACATTTTGATTTTGTACGGCTTGCATGAAGTATTTCAGTAAATACTTCAGGTAGTGAGGCCATTTTGTGAACCACAACTGAACCCACTCCGCCGGCTCCGATAACTAATACTTTCCCCATATGAAGAATGATTAAAAAGTCAAATCCAAATATAAGATTTTAAACTGACCCATAAACGGACTTCTTACTGGCAAAATATTATCCGGCAGGTTATACTTTTCAATTAACGGGGAACAATCTTATTTCTGCGTATATTTGCCGGGAAGTTTTCAGTATCAAAATATGAAGCTGATCAATCCTCGGGTTATTTCACGGATATTAGGTTCAATTCTCTTTATAGAAACAGTATCATTTTTATTTTGTCTTCCTGTTGTTTTCATATACAAAGAATCACCTAACCCATTCCTCCTTTCAGCTTTAATCTCGCTTTTGCTGGCTTCCTTATTTTATTTTATTTCACGCGATGCAGATACTGACAAATTCAGTAACAGGGATGGCTACCTTTCTGTGACCCTGGGCTGGACCCTGTTTTCATTGTTGGGATCCATGCCTTATTTATTCAGCGGCACAATCCCGTCATTTGTGGATGCTGTTTTCGAATCCACTTCAGGTTTTTCCACAACAGGTTCATCAATACTTACTGATGTGGAGGTACTTCCATATTCAATACTTTACTGGCGAAGCCTGACTCACTGGATTGGAGGGATCGGTATTATTGTTCTGGTTGTTATTGTGTTACCATCACTTAAAGTGAGTGGATATCAGCTATTCAGCCTTGAATCTTCATTAAAGGAAAAGATCCATCCAAAAACAAAAGCAATTGGATTCAGGATTATGATTATTTACATAACCCTTACTTTAATGGAGGTTATATTCCTTGCAGCGGGAGATATGAATCTCTTCGACAGTATCTGTCATTCTTACGGAACAATAGCAACCGGAGGATTTTCAACAAAAAACACAAGCCTGATGTACTATTCCTCTTACAGCCAATACATTGTAATGATCTTTATGTTTCTTGCAGGAACCAGTCAGCTTGTTTACTATTATCTGGTAAAACTCAATTTCAGAAAGGTTAGGCATAATGAGGAGTTGTGGTTTTATATTGCTGTAGTTCTGATTGCTGGGGCTCTGGCTACAAGTATTTTGTTGATCAACGCCGCAAAGCCCTTGGAAGAAGCATTCAGGGAAGGTTATTTTCAGGTTATCTCGATTATGACATGCACCGGATTTGCTTCATCTGATTTTATTTTCTGGCCAATGGCCGGTGTTTTGCTTTTATTTATTTTAATGTTCTCCGGAGGCTGCACGGGTTCAACAAGCGGTGGAATTAAAATGGCCCGTCACTTAGTAGTATTAAAAAATATTAAAAGCATATTCTCAAAGCTGAATCATCCCAGCATAGTTACCACCATCAGATTAAACGGGAAAGTAATAAATGAATCAACAAATATCTCCATCATTTCATTTGTATTACTATACCTTTTCTTATTTCTGGTTGGAACAGTCATTGTGGTCGCTACAGGAGTTGATCCGGTATCTGCTTCAACGTCAGTTGCGACATGCATGGCTGGCATCGGACCTGGACTTGGTATTGTAGGACCGATGAATAATTTTGCCGGAATGCCGGAGTTAAGCAAAGTCGTCCTTAGTTTCCTGATGATAATCGGCAGGCTTGAAATTATTACAGTATTTGTGCTTTTTTCAAAGTCATTCTGGAAACTGTAAAAAAAATGATGCAAGGTGCGAGGTGCGGGGAAAAAATTCAGATTCTTCCAAGAAATGCCCTTACATTTTCCAGATCTTCAGGAGTTCCGACATTAAACCAGTAACCATCATCATATCTATATGTAAAAATCTTATGTGAAGATGCTAATTGCAGATAAAGAGTAACCACAGTATAAATGCCATCTTTCATATACTTAAAAATCTCAGGATCAATTATCTGAACAGATGAAAAACCAATTTCCGACAATTTTTCATTATCGTTTACTGCAATAATCTTTTCTCCTGTGGCATTATTGCACCATCCCTTAAGTAATCCTTCAGAATCGACTAATAAGAATCGTTCCCCGGGGCGATTTCTAACTGCTAGGGTAGCCAGACCTTTGTTCTTCAAATGATATCTGTAAAGAGATGAAAGATCTAGGTTAGAAACGATATCGGCATTATAAACAAGAAATGGATTATTGTCAAAAAAATCCCTGGCTTTATACAATCCTCCACCGTTTTCAAGAAGCAGCTCCCGTTCATCTGAAATGGTTATTCTGAATCCCGACCTGTTAAGTCGTTTTATCTCTTCTTCCACCTTTTCGGCCATGTAGTGGACATTGACAATAATATCATCAAATCCGTATCGTGCACAGGTTTCAACAGCCATCTGAAGAAGGCTTTTTCCGTTAATGTCAACAAGAACCTTGGGAATAGTTTCTGTTATTTTGCCGAGCCTGGTACCTTTACCGGCTGCCATGATCATCGCTTTCATAAGCCGGATCTTAGAGATGACTGTTTTGTGAGAGTCTCAAAAATATCTGGGTTTCGGGGATTGCTCTTATTGTACTAAACAATTCCGGAAGGTTAATGTGGATTTCAGCTACGTTAATTATCTGATTTAAAAGATTTACTCCCGGGACGACACTGTCGGTAAAAGTAGGTTTCTGTTCATATAATCCCCTGAATCCAAAAGCGCCAAGAGCCTGCATTACTCTTATCATGCTGAATCCGGAATAATATCCCCTGAATTTATTACGATCTTCTTTTGTCTCAGAGCAGAAACTGTCAATATAATAATCAAGCAGGTATTCCCTGTCAGCTTCTTCCATAGGTATCTTTGCATCATAAAGCATTGATGCAACATCATACTGGGGAGCACCTTTTCTGCCTCCCTGGTAATCAATGAACCATGGCTCCTCTCCCATTACCATAACATTCGCTGTCTGAAAATCCCTGTAAAGAAAATAATCCTGCCCGGTCTCAAGAAGATAATCAGCCAGGGTATCGAAATCATGCTCCAGGCGGCGTTCATTGAATGGTGCGGCAAGAAGCTTAAGCAACATATATTTGAAGTAATTCATATCCCACATCATCGATTGCCTGTCGAAACTTTTATGAGGATAACAAAGATCGAGGTTCAGTCCCTCTATTCCCCTGATCTGAAAAAGAATAAGCTTATTCAGTATTTTCTTGTACAATATCTTTGTATCCTTGTCAAAGGGTGCGATTACTGATTTCTTATGGAGCCATGTATAAAGGTTGTCATCACCAAGATCCTGAAGATAATAGACATATTTTTCCGG
>JBGPAF010000033.1:0-8685 GCA_041480535.1 Bacteroidia bacterium | reverse complement strand
CTGATCGGCGGACTTGGTTTTGCCTGCAGCGCACAGTTTTCATCTGACGGAATCGCAGTTTTTGAACCTACTCATGGCTCAGCGCCGAAATATGCCGGGTATGAAATTCCCATTGTCAACCCTATAGCGATGATTGAATCGGCCTGCATGATGCTTGATTACATTGACGAAAAAAATACTGCAAAAAAAATCAGGAAGGCAGTTGCTGATATAATCAGCGAAGGTAAAACAAAGACCTATGATATGATGAAGATGACCGGTCGTCCTGAAGTGGTTAACAATGGTGCTGCTTCGACAATCCGGATGACTGATGCAATTATTTCAAAAATCAGGTAAAAATCCGCAAAGATGAACTATGTCATAAAAAAATTGTGGCCGGAACTCGATTGGATCAACGATCGGTCACTAAGGGAGAAGACTGCAAAAACATGGGAGATTGCCCTGGAGCGGAGTGTTCTTAAAGCTGAAGACCTTGAACACATTCCGTTTACTCTGCTTTGCGGACCCGATCTGAAGGTCAGCTTTATGGAACATAAAAGATGCGTTGTCCATATCGCAAAGGCCAGCGGTGAAAAGATGAATGAATTCTTTGGAAAAGAACTTCCTGTGAACATAGATGTCCTTATCTCCGGCGCTATACTTGCTGATGTTGGTAAACTGCTTGAATATGAGTTAGATGAAAGCGGAAAAGCAGTACAGGGAAAATACGGACAATATCTTCGCCATCCATTTTCAGGAGTATCTCTTGCTGAAGAATGCGGTGTCCCGCCTGAAGTATGTCACATTATTGCGGCACATGCCCACGAAGGGGATCTGGTAAAACGGACAACCGAAGCATACATCGTCCACCATGCCGATTTTATGACTTTTCTCCCCTTTAAAAGCCGTCTTGTTGTCTGAAGAACTGCAGCAGGTTATTAACCGAGCTTCATTTTTTCAATTTCCTCTATGTTTCTCTCGTTACTGACATCCTTGGCGTTGGGCGTATAGAGGTATTCAATGAGATCAATGTATTTATCCATGACCTTGCCTCTGACAATCTTCATTGTTGAATTCATTAGTCCGTTATCTTCTGCAAATCCCTCTTCCAGTATTCCTATTGCAACAGGGAGCCAGCGCTGGGGAAACATATTGCCGAACTTACCGTTCGTGCGGTACTCGTTTACCTCATTTTCGAGAAGAGTTGTAACCGCTCTCTTTCCATCATCCGAGTCGGCTGTCAGATTTTTTTCTTCAAGATAGACCTTGAGAGCGTACTGATTTGGAACAACAAGTGCAACTGTGTATGGTTTCTGGTTATTGTAAAGCATGCATTGGTCAATATATTTTGACTGTTCGGAGATTGCTTCTTCAATTCCTTCAGGACTGAATTTTTCTCCATCGTCAGCAATAAGAAGGCTTTTAAATCTCCCGAGGACATACAGGAAACCCTCTTCTGTCATGTAACCCATATCCCCTGTAAAAAGCCAGCCGTCCTTTATGGTATCACGGGTTGCTGCTTCATTTTTCCAGTACCCATGCATTACATTGCCACCCTTTATCACAATTTCTCCTTTTTCACCGATAGGAAGTTCTTTTCCTTCATCATTGCAGATTTTAAGATCCATATTATTTACAAGGACGCCCGATGAACCAAGCCTGTGCCTGCCGGTAGAGTTCGAAGAAATAACCGGCGAAGCCTCGCTCAGGCCATATCCCTGGTACATTGGTATTCTCAGAGCATAGAAGAATCTTTGAAGCTCAATATCAAGAAGTGCTCCTCCTCCGATAAAATAATCAAGCTCACCGCCGAAGTTCTCACGGATCTTACTGAAAAGGATTTTATCGTAGAGATCAATCAGAGGCTTTTTGATCTTTTGCAGTCCACGTCCCTTGTTCCATCCTTCCTTATTATAGGAATAGGATATTTTTATGGCATGATTAAAAAGTATCTCAGCCATTTTCCCCTTTTCCTTGATCCCTTTTTCTATATTTTTTCTGAAGTTTTTAGCAATTGCAGGTACGCTCATTAAAAGATTCGGTTTGATCTCTTTCAGGCACGAAGGAAGGTTCCTTAGTGTCTCCATCGGGGTTTTTCCTGTTTTAACAGAAGCTATGCTTGCACCTTTTCCCATGAAAGCGTAAATGCCGCATGTATGGCCGAATGAATGATCCCATGGAAGGATAAGAAGTGTTTTATAAAATGAAGGGATGTCCATCAGACTGTAGGACTGGTAAACATTGGTTACATAGTTTCCGTGAGTCAGTATAATTCCTTTAGGATCAGAAGTCGTTCCTGAAGTGTAACAGATATTAGCAAAATCGGAAGGTTTGATGCCAGTGAAGGTTTCCTCGAATCTGGTTTTATTCTCATGTTTTTCCAGCCATTCCCTTCCGATCTTTCTGACTTCATTAAAATGGATTTCTTTGTCCGAATACTCCTCCTGAGTGTCAAAATGGATAATCTTCTCTACTGTTTTGCAGTCATTTATTATTAAATTCAGCTTCTGAGACTGAATTGAGGATGTCAGAATCATTTTTGATTCTGAATGATTTACCCTGAACATAATTTCTGCAGGAGTAAGCTTAACTGAAAGAGGCACATTGACTGCCCCTGCATAAAGTATGCCCAATTCTCCAACAACCCAGCTGTTACGGCCTTCCGAAATAAGGCTCAACCTGTCGCCCTTTTTTATCCCAAGATTTATCAATCCCGCGGCGAATTCATAAACCTGTTTTTTAGTTTCTCCATAGGTCGTTCCTTCATATTTATCCTGTGGCTTTTCCCACATATAGACATTACTGCTGTTTTTTTCTGCACTTTCTTCAAAAAACTGGATAAGTGATTTCATCAGACAATTAATTTATGTTATAGTTATTACAGTATAGTTTAATTTCTGTTTCAGAAGCCGAATATACAAAATATGTAATAAACAGGATTATCTGAATATTGTCGAATTCCGGTCGGGGCCCACTGAGACAATTGTTACGGCTATCCCTGTCTGATCCTCTATGAATTTAATGTAATGCCGTAGATTTTCAGGCAAAGCATTGAATTCCCTTATATCTGAAATATCTTCATCCCATCCTCTGAGTTCAGTATAAACAGGATCAACTGCAGTATTATTATCAAAGAGTATCTCAGTCTGTTGTTTCCCTTCAACTTTATAAGAAGTACAGACCTTTATATTTTTAAAACCGGATAAGATATCAGATTTCATCATAAACAGCTTTGTTACGCCGTTGATCATAATCGCATACTTAAGAGCAGGAATATCGAGCCAGCCGCATCTTCTTGGGCGACCTGTTGTTGCTCCGTATTCACAGCCTTTCTTCCTTATCAGCTCACCTGTAGCATCATTCAGCTCGGTAGGGAAGGGGCCGCTGCCGACTCTTGTGCAATAAGCCTTGAATATACCAAATACTTCCCCGATCCTTTTTGGAGAGATCCCAAGACCAGTACAGGCTCCGGCGCTGATTGTGCTTGATGAGGTGACAAATGGATAAGAACCGAAATCGAGATCTAGCATTGTACCCTGTGCACCCTCAGCAAGAATTTTCTTCCCTTCGGATGAAAGCTTGTTAATAAGATATTCAGTGTTTTCGATTCTGAATTTTTTCAGCAATTCAATACCCTCAAACCATCCCTCCTCATATTTTTTTATATCAAATTCAAAATCGTAATTCTTCAGAATCGACAGGTGTGCTGATGTATGATCATCATATAATTGCCTGAAATTGGTGCTCATTATATCACCTGCCCTCAGTCCGTTACGGCTGGCTTTATCAGTATAAGCTGGTCCGATGCCTTTTAAAGTCGATCCGATCTTCAGGTTACCCTTATTATGCTCGTATGCTGCATCAAGTATTCTGTGAGTGGGAAGGATGAGGTTTGCCCTGGTTGAAATTACAAGTCTTTCTATCAATTCTTCAAGCGGCATGCCGAGATTTTCAATTTCTTTTCTGAATACAGCCGGATCGAGAACTAATCCATTCCCAATTATATTAAGCTTCTCCGGATGGAAAATCCCTGAAGGAATAAGATGCAGAACATGCTTAACATTGTTGAATTCAATTGAATGGCCGGCATTCGGACCACCCTGAAAACGGGCTACAACATCATACGCCGGACTCAGTGCATCGACAACTTTTCCTTTTCCTTCGTCACCCCATTGAAGGCCTAACAAAATATCTATATCCATTTCAGAAATTCAGATTTTTTAAAAACAAATTCGAAGTTACAAAATAATCCGGCTGAAAATCACGTTGATAATATATTGTTAATAACTGTGAGGCAAATTTTTCTGGCAAGATATTTGGAACAATTCGATTGGCAGTTTTTATATAATTACTATTTATATGATGCAGTTAAAAAAACTAAAATGAAAAAGACAATAGTTCTGTTCTTGCTCTCAGTGATCACCTTTACCTCATTTGCACAAGATGAGGTAACCGTAGCACCGGAGAAAAATGTTCTAAAGGTAAATACACTGGCCTTGATTATCGGTACAGGTTCTGTTTTTTATGAACGTAAAGTAACCGACCTGGTTTCAGCGCAGTTAGGAGTAGGTTATTTGAATTATAAAATCGCAGATACAAAATTCAGCGGGTTGATTCTAACCCCGGAATGTAGATTTTATATAAGGAAAAATGCTATCGATGGATTCTACATTTCTCCATATCTAAGGTATAACCAGTATAAATATACGGAAAGCGAAGCCACTGGAGAAGGTAGCTACACATCAGTAGGTGGTGGTGTTGCTTTTGGCAGGCAATGGATCTTTAAAAAGGGATTCGTGATGGATCTGTTCTTTGGAGGCCATTATACTGATGGGAGCGTGGATGTCACATCAGGTACTGATCCGACTGATGTAACTAAATTTGAAGGTTTTAAGACCAGAGTGGGATTTGCGATTGGTTTTGCATTTTAAAAGTTAGTGTCTGATATTGAAAAGGGGTTCTTGCAGACCCCTTTTTTATTTCTTGTTCGGATCATTCAGATTTCCGTATATGTACAATGAATGATACATTGGAGTGAATCCGTAAAGATTGCTGGCAGTCCGGATTATTTCCTGGATCCTTGGATCGCAAAACTCAACTACCTTGCCTGTCTCAATGTCAATAAGATGATCATGCTGACCACATTGGTACGCACGCTCAAACTGTGCTATGTTCTTCCCGAACTGGTGCTTGATAACCAGGTTGCAGGCGAGGAGTAATTCTATTGTGTTATAAAGAGTTGCACGGCTCACCCTGTAGTTTTTGTTCTTCATGAAAATATAGAGTGATTCAATATCAAAATGACCGTCTCTTGAGTAGATTTCGTCAAGAATAGCATATCGTTCAGGAGTCTTTCTGTGTCCCTTTTTCTCGAGATATTCAGTAAATATCTGCTTTACGGTCGACCTGGTATCATTATTATTCATATCTGGTCTAATTTAAAATAATAACAAAAGTAGGCTTTTTTTATCAGAAAAACGGAACAGAATAAGAGCTTATTCCTGTTCAGAAAAATCCTCGACACGTTTTATACTTTCTATCCCCCTGACATTGGATATTTTGAGAATCAGATTGTTAAGGTCCTGAGTGTGATGAACATAAAGGTCGATTATGCCCTCGAATATTCCATCTTTGACACTGATGCTTATATTGGTCATATTGACTTTAAGCTCTGAAGATATAATATTTGTAAGATCATTAACCAGACCTATTCTATCGACGCCAGTCATGCTGATTCTGGCCAGGAATGACACCAGCTTATGAATGGCCCATCTTACTGCTATGATCCTGTTCCCCTCATTGGACATTATTCTAATGGCTACCGGGCATTTTGGTTTATGAATTATTATTGAACCTTCAGGTGACCGGTAACCTATGACTTCATCTCCCGGGATGGGATTGCAGCATTTAGCAATCTCATAGGACTGTTCGGCATTTTCAACATTTTCCCTTAGAAGGAATGGAGATGCCGGATCGATTTTTTCAGACTGAATTTCTTCCCCTTCTTCTTTTTTCTCTTTCTTGGAGCCAAGCAGTTTAAGCTCCCAGTATTTAATAACATTTTTTGCAGGGCTTTTCCTGATTATCTTCTTAAGGTTGTCGAGTTTTATTGTTCCAAGTTCAATTCCTGAGTACAATTCATCTTTGTTCAGCAACTCATACGATAGCATCAGCTTTTTGAGTATTTCGGTATTGGGTGATGCTCCGAGTTCAGCTAATTTGGCCTCGAGGATCTCCATACCTTTCTGGATCCTGTTTGTTGATTCTGTTTTCAGCGCATTTTTTATAGCTTCCTTTGCTTTGGAAGTACGCACAAACGACAGCCATTCTTTTTCAGGCTTGGCAATATCTGAAGTGATAATCTCAACCTGATCGCCGCTCATAAGAATAGAGCTTATCGGATTCAGCTTATAGTTTATCTTAGCCCCGATGGCTTTATTACCGATTTCAGTGTGTATTTCATAGGCAAAATCAAGAGCAGAGGCTCCTTTTGGCAGGCTGAAAAGAGTCCCTTTAGGAGTGAACACCATTATTTCTGATGAAAACAGGTTCATCTTGAACTCATCAAGGAACTCGATAGGATCCTCCAATGGATTTTCGAGCATCATCCTGATCTGCTTTATCCATTTATCAAGTTCGGTTTCCGGTGAGTTATCTCCTTTGTATTTATAATGGGCGGCATAACCTCTTTCAGCAATTTCATCCATTCTTTTACTCCTGATCTGAACCTCTACCCATCGGCCTTCAGTGCCCATAACAGTCACATGCAAAGCTTCATATCCGTTTGGCTTAGGCCTGCTTACCCAGTCCCTGAGCCTGTCGGGCTTTGGAAGATATGAATCGGTAATGATAGAGTAGATATTCCAGCAGGTTGTTTTTTCCGGTATTCCCGGAACCGGGTCAAAAACTATGCGGACTGCCAGTACATCATAAACTTCTTCGAAAGGAACATTTTTCGACTGCATCTTTTTCCAGATGGAAAAAATCGATTTCGGGCGGCCGCTTATATCAAAAATAAGCCCTGCCTCTTTTAGTTTATTAATAATAGGGAGGCTGAATTTATTTATCAGTGCGTAATATTTCTTTTCCCCGTGTTTCAGCTTTGAAGAGATCTCTTCGTAGATCACAGGCTGCCTGTATTTAAAGCTGAGATCTTCAAGTTCGCTTTTTATTGCATAGAGACCAAGCCTGTTGGCAAGAGGAGCATAAAGAAATATTGTCTCACCCGCCACCTTCATCTTTTTATTTTCAGGCATCGAATCGAGAGTCCTCATATTATGAAGGCGGTCGGCTATCTTTATAAGGATTACACGCAGGTCGTCGGAGATGGTCAGCAACATCCTCCTGAAATTTTCGGCCTGCATCGATGATGTGGTTCCTTTGTAGTATGTGCTTGAAATCTTTGTGAGACCGTCAATAAGGGAGGCAATTTTAGGTCCGAAGTCTTTTTTGACATCTTCAAGCGAATAATCAGTATCCTCAACCACATCGTGAAGCAGTGATGTGGCTATTGATCTGGCCCCAAGACCTATTTCCTGATTAACTATTTTTGCAACACGAATCGGGTGTATCACGTACGGTTCACCTGATTTTCTGCGCATGTTCCAGTGAGCTTCATTTGCAATTTTAAAAGCTTTATCAATAAGCTCCCTGTCTTCCGGATTTTTGCAGCGCAGAAGATTATTTATCAGTGAATCATATTCATCCTGAATAAGTTGCCTGTCTTCTTCATCAAAAAAATCCTTGCTCCCCATAAAAAATCTCTGATTTTTTTCTGCCAGCTACAAATATAACTTTATTAGATTAAACTTTAAAGACCGAACCATAATCATGCTGGCAAATCTGATGTCAGTTTTTAACAACAGTCAGGGTTCCTGTCCTGGATATATTCTTCCCTGTCGGAGTTTTAATTTTTAAAAACCATAAATATACACCCTCAGGAACCGCATTCCCCTTATCCGATCCATCCCAGGTATCCATATAATCAGTTGTTTCAAAAAGTACCTTCCCCTGCCTGTTACTGATCACCAGGTAATAATCTGACGGAGTGAAAGTAAGAACCGGCCTGAAGAGATCATTTTTCAGATCTCCATCAGGGGTAAAAATATTTGGCACAGTTACAACCTCCTCAATATCAGTACAGATCTGGTTTGAACTGCTTTCACCCGTAATCCCGTATGGATTACCGGTTTCGGTGGCAATAACATAAAAGCATGCTTTCCCCTGAACCAGAGTGTACATTATTTCAGAAATGTTTATCGTGAATACAGTATCAGCCGGGCCTGTTTCTCCTGATTCAATAAATCCATTGCCGGTATCAGTATAAATTCTGTACGAAGCGACTGATCCAAGCCAGTCCCGGTATTTGGTCCACTGCAAAATTATCTCGTCTTCAGTGTTTTGCGTTTTCAGTACAATATTAGAAGCAAAGTTTGAACTTACTACGTTAATATTGCAGCTATTTACAGCTGATAGTCTGTAAAAATTAACAACATCCTGATCAGCGGTTTTATCTGTATATGTTACTGATTTAATATCAGTTCTTACTTGCGCAATCTCTGTAAATGAACCTGTATTTCCGCTTTTTCTTTCAAGTGCAAAAAGATCAATTTCAGAAGTTGGATCGATGCTGAATGACAGTGAAAAGTCGCCGTCAGCAGTCACAGTTGCATAATCGGCATTTATCCACGATGGTGGATTCTGCAT
>JBGPAF010000032.1:0-8692 GCA_041480535.1 Bacteroidia bacterium | reverse complement strand
GTCAGACAACACGGTTGGGACGGTGAATGGTTTATCCGCGCATACGACTATTACGGACATAAGATTGGCAGCAAAGAGAACGAAGAGGGAAAAATATTCATCGAATCGAACGGATGGTGCACCATGGCAGGAATCGGCCTTGAAGATGGTCTTTGTGAAAAAGCTCTCGATTCGGTTAAAAAACGTATGGATACTGAATTCGGAATTGTGCTCAACAACCCTGCATTCACCAGATACTACATCGAATACGGTGAGATTTCAAGTTATCCTGCCGGTTACAAGGAAAACGCAAGTGTTTTCTGCCACAACAATCCATGGATAATGATTGGCGAAACGGTGATTGGCCGGGGAGATCTGGCATGGGATTACTATAAAAAGATATGCCCGTCGTTCCTTGAGGATATCAGCGAACTCCACAAAACTGAACCGTATGTGTATGCACAGATGATAGCCGGTAAAGATTCCTTCAAACCAGGCGAGGCTAAAAACTCATGGCTGACAGGAAGCGCATCGTGGAATTTCTACGCAATCAGTCAGTTTATTCTGGGAATTCAACCTGAATACGATGGAATAAAAATTGATCCCTGTATCCCGGAAAATTGGAAAGGCTTTGAAGTAACCCGTAAATTCAGGGGAGCTACCTATAAGATCAAAGTTGTAAATAACAACCATGTCAGCAAGGGGGTCGCTAAGGTTACAATCGATGGCAACATTCAAAATTCGAACCTGTTACCTGTTTTTGGGACCGGTACAACCCATTCTGTTATTGTTGAAATGGGTTAGCTGAATAATCCTGCTTGTCAGGTCTGACTATTACTTTACGTTCATCGCTAACGGAATAAATTCTATTATAATTTCAAAGTTGGTATGAGTTTTGATATTTGTGTTGTGAAGAAACAGTTCTTCTAACACTTACTGAAATGAAAAAATTTATAATCACATCGATTCTCGCAGCCCTGGTAACAGCAGGCTCCGCCGTCATGGCACAGGATTTGCCCGATGAATACCTTGGTCTGCCGGGAGATAATCTGAACCTCTATGCAGTTATGAATCTGTTCCAGGAATCTCAGACCCTTGAAGACTTTGAGAGAGACCTGAATGATGCAAATTCAAGGATCAACAACCTCGACCTGAACGGTGACAACCTGGTTGATTACATCACAATAAATGACTATGTTGACGGGAATGTTCATAACATAGTGTTACGGGTGGCATTGAACCGTAACGAAACTCAGGACATCGCTGTTTTTACGGTTCAGAGGTTCCGCAACGGATCAGTAGAGATCCAGCTTGTCGGAGACAAAGCTTTATATGGAAGAAATTATATAGTTGAACCTATATATGATAATAATTATGCAGGGACATATAATCCCGGATATACAGGAAGAAGCGGTATCAGCATCAATGTGGTGGGCGACTGGCCTCTGGTAAGATTCATTTTTTACCCGGGTTATATCAGCTGGCATTCGTCATGGTACTGGGGTTATTACCCTTCTTACTGGGATCCGTGGCGCCCTTACTACTGGCATTACTACTACGGGTATTATCAAAACTATTATCCTGAATATTACAGGCATTACCGCCGCTGGAACCACAACCGCTACGATAGGTACGATGACTTTTACTATAGCCGCATCAGGTCACATTCACCGATGTTTGACCACAGAATGAGGGAAGGTAATTTCAGAGATACTTATTCACGTCCCGAAATGAGACGCGAGGGCGAAGCTCTCTATTCCAGAATGCATTCCGGCAGGGACAACGGAAGGCCAGGTAATTATGAAATGAACAACCAGGGAAGAAGAGGCGGCTCCCAGTCAAACCGGGAATTTGCTTCCACTGGCCCAGGAACTGGTTCAAACAGGAGATCAGCTCCGTCTGTTTCCAACAGATCAGCTTCAAGACCGGAATCGGTCCAGAGACCAAGTTCCTCTCAGAGATCAGCTCCGTCTGTTTCCAACAGATCAGCTTCCAGGCCTGAATCGGTCCAGAGACCAAGTTCCTCTCAGAGATCAGCTCCGTCTGTTTCTAACAGATCAGCTTCCAGGCCTGAATCGGTCCAGAGATCAAGTTCCTCTCAGAGATCAGCTCCGTCTGTTTCCAACAGATCAGCTTCCAGGCCTGAATCGGTCGAGAGATCAAGTTCCTCTCAGAGATCAGCTCCGTCTGTCTCCAGCAAGTCAACTTCGAGACCCGAACAGAGCCAGAGGAGAGAAAGTGTAAGCTCATCAAGGCCATCAGCTCCTATGGCAAGATCATCAAGCCAGGGAAGCAGCAGGAGTACCAGCAGAGAAACTTCCTCTAATAAAAATGATAATTCCAGGGCATCAGGATCCCCTCAATCATCTCACCGAAGGTAAAGACCGGTCCTCAGACAGATTAAGAAAAATAGATAATTGACAGGTTACGCAGGGTATTGCCCTGCGTAACTTTTTCTACATAAATTTCTCCCTATTCTGCAGGTTAAACAGCGCCGCCAGCAGGAACAGAACTGTACCTGTAATAAGAATTATTCTGTTTTTCAATGTGATAATAGCCCAGGTTGTCTCATTCACATCGTAGGCCGGGTCGAATGGATTTATAAAGATATTCCACTGGCTTTTGCGAAGAGGGTCCTCGAGCATCAGGAAGAAGATGCCAAAGATGATCATTACAACAGCTGTCCCATTGCCATTCCGGATCACTGTCGAGAGCATGAATGACATCATTCCCAGGAACAGAACGGGTATCATTACCTGCGCTGTTACTTTTACAAACTGAAACTTTACTATCAGGATTGAGGACAGGAATGTGAAAACCAGCATTATAAGGAAGGCTATAACAAAGATCAGTATAATCCTAACCAGCCAGACTTTGTACCTGTAGTTTGGAATTCCAAAGAGTATTTCAATGGTCCTTGCATCCTGGTCGTTCTGGATGCCGAAAACCGAGGGGTAGAAGACCAGCAATATCCCAGAAAACATGAAAACGCCATAAAGATCCGACATCCTTGAGACATCATTTGAGAAGACATAAATAACTGAAAGTCCAAGATAGAAAACTATTGATCCTGCAAGGAACCAGATGAATTTATTGGCGAAGATGATCCTCAGGTTATAGAGTATCATTTTTTGTATCAGGGTGAAGTAATTATATATTGTATTCGTTTTCATTTTCCATTTCCATTATTTATGTCTTTTCTTCTAAGCAACCACAGATAAGCGTCTTCAAGATTCGGAGTTGCGTTAACTGCATTCTCCCACGGTTTTGATTCCGAAATGACTCTCATTCTCACACTGTCGCCCTCTGACATATGATGCACAACCAGATGTTCTTCCACGAATCTCCCGAATTCATCTGCCGGTATCTTAAACTGCCATACATGCCCTTCCGCTTCTTTTGTCATATCGACAGGCTTACCCAGGAATCTCAGCTTTCCCTTGTTCAGGACAGCTACCTGGTTGCACGAGCTTGATATATCTTCAATAATATGGGTTGAGAAAATAACTATACGTTCACGGCTCAGTTCAACGAGCAGATTCCTGAATCTTATTCTCTCCCTCGGATCGAGGCCAGCTGTCGGTTCATCAACCACAAGTATCCTTGGCAGATGGAGAAGGATCAGAGCAATGCCCATTCTTTGCTTCATCCCGCCTGAATATGAACCTATCTTCTCATGCCGCCTTTCTTCCATATGGACAGCTTGCAGAACATAGGTGACACGCTCTTCCCTGATTTTAGAATCGATGATGTTCTTTAACATTGCCTGGTAATGCAGATATTCGTGTGCTGTCATATTCTCATAACTGCCGAATTCCTGTGGAAGATATCCGATAAGTCCCTGAAGTTCCTCACGTTTTTTCTGGGTATCGAGTCCGTTGATCCATACTTTACCGTAACTCTGCTCGAGGATGCCGCAGATTATTCTCATCAGTGTTGTCTTACCGGCGCCATTAGGTCCAAGCAGACCGAACATCCCGTTCCCGATGTTGATCGAAACACAGCTGAGCGCTTTGAAAGGCTTTTTCTTTTTACCGATAAGCGGGACCGTGGCAACAAATTTATAGATAGTCTTCCTGATTCCCTTAAACCTGCCTTCAAGTCGGTAGATATCGATGTTCTCTTTGCTAAGTTTTATGCCTGTTTTATAAATAAATAATCCTGTGAACCAAAGAAAACCGAGTATAAGAACCACTGCAATGTTATCCCATTTAACCTGAAACATTACCAGGTTCAGCAGTGGGATGATCCAGAAAACAGCAAAGTCAGTTACAGGAATCAGTTTTTTCAGGATCCTCTTATTTACATTAGCTGTTAAGTTTGTAAACAGCTGCCTGAACTGGTTCCATATAGCCGACAGGAAAAACCAGGTGACTACGCTGAATAAGAATATCCAGAATCCTTTTTGCAGATAGAAATAAGTAAAATAAATTATGAATATAAGCAGAGGGATCTGCCACGAAACCTGTGTCATATCTTTCCACCGCTTGTAATGTTTTTCAAGACCAAGCCGCTCCCTTATTCTGGCGCCAGCTTTCCATTCTCTTGCCCACCTGTTTTCTCTTTCATATATTTTTACAAGACTCTGTACATAAATATTAATGCTTTCATCAGGTGGAATTACTGTCTCCCTTGCTTTACGCAGGCTGTTCATGACAAACCAGGTAGCTGCCGGGACAATTATTACGGCAAGGATTGTTGTGATAAGCTTCCAAAGGAATTTATCTATTTTAGTGTAGATCAGTAAAATCAGCAAGCCGAAAACTATAAGTTGAACAGCCTTGTTCTTCCAGCTGAGCGATTTGAACCATTGTAGCGAGTTTTCGAGCCCTGAATAAAATGTAGGAATAAAGATGAGAGTAAGCAGGGTGCTAAGTGTTAACCCTCCGATAACGGTTATAGCAAATGAAGCCCCGATTGTCGATACAAACTCAGCTTTCCCCATTGCCAGAGGAAACATTGCTATCACGGTTGTGGATGCCGTAATAAGAATAGGCCTTATCCTTGCCATCCCTGCTGCCATTAAAGCTCTCGACCGCCTGTAGCCCTGTTTCCTTAAAATGTTTGTATAGTCAATAAGTATAATTCCGTTATTTACGACAACTCCGAGAAGTATCAGGAATCCTGTTAGAGTATTGGCATTCAGGAGTGTATTCCCTGTAATTATTAGAGCGATCAGCGATCCGAGAGCGGCAAGGGGAATGCTGAATAAAAGCACAAACGGGATTGCCAGTGATTCAAAGACTGCAGCAAGGATCATAAAGATCAGCAGGAAAGCTATCCCGATCAGGGTATAAAATTCCTTAAGCGGATTTTCCTCATGAATAACTTCAACTGCAAGGCCTGCAGGAATGTTCAGCCCCGAAACAATTGATTCAATTTCGGCTCTGCCTCCTTCAAGGAGATCTTTTGAAGATTTAATTTCATCCTTGAAGCTGTAAGTAATCGTGATCCTTTTCTCCTGATTTTCGCGGTGGATGTTCCCCATACCATAAGAAAATATGGTATTGGCCAGTTCCTCCATTTCCATCACAGCTCCGGTGGCGCTCCTGACCTCAAGATGCTTCAGGTCGTTTATGGTTTTAAAAGAATTCTTGCTGGCAAGTGTATCCTCGTCAGCATATTTGATTATGATGTCGTAGGTTTCAGTTCCCTGCTTAAATGTTGCTCCCGAAGTATATTCCCTCCCGAATGTTGCCAGTGCACCCGACAGGTTCATCAGGGTGAAATTGTTCCGGCCTATGTAATCCATGTCAAAATGAAGCTGTACCTCAGGGGTATTGTCCTGGATATTAGCATTGACATTATTAATGGATTCAAGGTCATCAATATATGATTCTATATCATTTGCCAGGTTTCTCATCTGTTCAAAATTCTGTCCCTTGATGATCACCTTTTCAGTCTGGGACCCTATCCCCAGCAGGTTTGCAAAATCAGCTTCAGAATTATATGCTTCTCCGCCGCCATCACCTCCCGTAAATCCACCTCCTGTCGATATTTCATCCATGCTTATCTCGGCAGAGGAGATATTTTTTGTTTTTTCAGAGATATCATTTTTTATTTCAGGCAGGCTCCTTTTACTTTTTTTATCCCAATCCTTGAAGAGATTAACCGTTACAGTAGCCTGATCTTCCTCGATACGGCTGACAATATCCTCTTTTTCAGCAATTGAAGCCAGACGCGATTCAATTTCAGCAACTACGGCATCTGTTTTTGCAAGTGTCGATCCGGCCGGCATTGTGACACTCAGCCTGAATTCGGGGGTTTGGATTTTCTGGGTTGTAGTCAGGCTTAATGTAAGACTTATAAGAAGTGCGGTAAAGAAAACTGCAAGGGTACCAATAATTGTTACGGCAGGTTTCCTCATACTGGCCTTCAGAAGGAGATGATAACCCTGGATAAGCCTGTCGTGAATAGAAAGTTTCTTAAAGATCTCTGAATTGCCTGAGGCAGATCGAGACAGCAGAAAAAATGTTGCCATTGGTATAAAGAACATGGCGACTGCAAGTGATACAAGGAGAGTTGAAACAATTGAAACACCTATATTCTTACCGATGATCTTAATTAGGAAGTTGGTCGAGAAAATGAATGGGAAAAAGACAATGACTGTTGTAAGCGTTGATGCAAAAATTGCACGCCATACCTGAGTGGTTCCCTGCTTTACTGCTGTTTCCGGATCCTTGCCCAGACCCGCGAGCCGGTAAATATTCTCCAGCACCACCACCGAATTATCAACAAGCATACCTATGGCCAGTGCTATCCCGACGAGAGTCAGGCTGTTAATTGAAATATCGTACGCATAAAAGAAATTAAACGCTGTGTAAACAGATGCAGGGATCGAAACTGCTATAACGGTAACAAGACGGATATTCCTCAGAAAGAACCAGAGAATCAGTACTGCAAGAATGCCTCCGGTAATCGCAAGATTGATTATCTGGTTAATATTTTTCTCCATTGTCTCAGCGCTGTTGTTCTGGACAACGATCTCAACTCCCGAGGAGGCAAGCTCTTTATTGAGTTTGTTTACCTGGGCTACGGCATTATGTGACAGCTGAATCAGATTAGCCTGGTTATCATTTACAAGGTTCATGGTGACAGCATCCAGCCCGTTGACCCTGCTGTAAGTGCTCTGTTCCTTGACACCGTAAAATATCTCGGCTATATCGCGCAGTAAAACCGGTCCCTCCTGTTTTACAATAATATTTCCGATATCCTTAATATCAGTATAATCGGAAGTGATATTGACGAAGAGTTCATTATTGCCGTCATAAACATTGCCTGCGAATGTCTTTGCCCTGCTGTTGTTGTTGAGCAGTGTGCTCACCTGTCCCATTGTGATTCCCAATGCTTTGCAGGCATTCTGATTAAGCCGTACTTCAATTGAGTTCTCCTGGCCGCCATATACCTGCACTCCTGCAATGCCGTCTATATTTTCAAATTCCGGCTTGATATCCCGGTCGGTTATATTACGGATCCTGTCAATTCCACCTTCCCCAAGAACCTGCAGTGACATAAACTGGTTTGTCAGCTGTTCAAGATCGATCTTGATGACGTTGATTATAAATTCTGCAGGTATGGATCCTTTAACAATATCTATTTTCTCCTGGAGTTTCAGGTTAGCATATTTCAGATCGGCATTCTTGATGTAATAAATTCTTATTGTCCCGTAACGGGAGGAGATATCCGATTCGATCTTTTCGACATTTTCAAGTGTTCCGATTGCACCTTCGATTGGTATAATTGCCTGATTCTCAATATAAGAAGGATCTACTTCCAGAGGAGTTAACACCTGTACTATCAATACGGGAAGCGTAGCATTGGGAATCAGTTCGACAGGAAGCTTCTTATAAGAAATATAACCAAGCAATGAAAGCCCGATAACGAACATGCAAATGAGGATCCTTCTTTTTAGTATAAAATCCATAATCTTTCTTATAAGAATTATGCAGGATCGGGAACACTCTTGTTCTTACCCCGGAGGAAATCACTAAAGCTGTCGAAAACCCAATAAACGCAGGGTATTACGATTAGTGTCAGCAGGGTGGAGGATACTAGTCCGCCGATCACTGCAAGAGCCATGGGGGCACGAAGTGAAGCGCTTTCACCGATACCTATTGTCAATGGAAGGAGCGCCAGAATCGTAGTAAGGCTTGTCATCAGGATAGGCCGTATTCTCTGGGAGCCGGCGAGAGCTATTGCCTCTTTTTTATTTTTCCCCTCTTCCCTTAGCTGGTTAATACGGTCGATCAGAAGGATGGCATTGTTAACTGCTATTCCTCCGAGCATTATTATACCGATATATGCCATCATATTCAATGACTTGCCCAGCAGCAGGAAGGTTAGAATAGTCCCCACGCCTGCAAGGGGTATCGTAAGCATAATAACAAGGGGCTGAAGTATTGATTCAAACTGAGCTGCCAGCACCATAAAAACAAGAACAAGTGAAAGGATCAGTGCAAAAGTAAGATTCGACATCGATTCTTTCCTTTTAAGCTCCTCGCCGGTGAATTCCATCTTGTAATTTACAGGAAGGGCAACAGACTTCAGCGATATCCCGGCCTCATTTATAACCTTGTCGAATGCCCTGTCACCTTTGACCATCGCATAGACATAGCAGGTCCTTGACTGGTTCCGTCTCGTAATCTCTCTCGGGCTGATAACTGTTCTTATTTCAGCCAGTTCACTCAGCGGAACTTTGACCGTCTCTGCTGTT
>JBGPAF010000031.1:0-8788 GCA_041480535.1 Bacteroidia bacterium | reverse complement strand
TAACTTTCATTTTTTACCAATAATTAACTTCAGTAATCATAAGGTCATAATAAAACCATGATTTTAAAAAGGTATATTGAAGAGCCTGCCGGGACAAAATTCAACCTTATTATTGTCGGAGGAGGCATAACGGGAGCTGCCGTAGCATACATTGCAGCTGCCCGCGGTCTTTCGGTTGCATTGTTTGAAAAGAAGGATTACGGAGGTGCAACATCGGCAGCCACCTCAAAGCTTATCCACGGGGGACTCAGGTACCTGGCAAATATGGAATTCAGGCTTGTGAGAGAATCGCTCCGTGAAAGAAGGATCCTCGGTAATATTGCTCCAAATTTTGTTTATCCCCTGCCATTTGTTCTTCCGAATTATAAAAGATGGAAAGGAAATATCTGGAAAATTCTTGCAGGAATGTACCTGTATGATCTTCTGTCATACGATAAAAAAGATACATGGGATAAGAGCAAACGACTTCAGAACCATAAAGTTATCTCATACAGAAAAACAATAAGACTGGAACCAAACCTTAAAAAGAAAAATCTTCGAAACTCGGTTTACTTTTTTGATTATCAGAGCATTTTCCCTGAAAGGCTAACGCTGTCATTCATTAAATCTGCGGCTGAATATGGTGCAAAAGTATCGAATTACGCTCCTGTTGAGAGTTTTATTTATGATTCTGAAAACAGAATTTCAGGGGTTGAGGTTAAAGATGTTTTTTCAGGTGAAACAAAAAGTGTTTATGCTGATTTAATAGTTAATTGCGGAGGAACATGGGCGGATAAAATTCTTAATATGGCAGCTAAAAAGGATTTCCCCGCCCATAAAGTCAAACGTTCAGAAGGAATTCATATAATCACCAATAAAATCGCCGGCAACCATGTCGTCTCTCTTCAGAGAGAAGATGGAGGACACATGATGATTATGCCATGGCGCGATCATTCACTTATAGGGACTACAGATAAAGAGTATTTTGGAGATCCCGATGAGTACCGGGTTTCCAGAGAAAGTATAAATGATGTCATTCAGGCTGTAAATGAAAATTTCGGAAAGAAGATTTCTTTCAGCGATATAAAACATGCTTACGGGGGACTCCGGCCATTGGTTGATGACCAGACAAAGGGTTCGTACGAGACATCAAGAAAATATGAAGTTTATGATAATTCAACTGACGGAATAGAAGGAATGATAACTGTTGAGGGAGGAAAATTCACAACAAGCAGGAGTCTGGGTTCTGAAGTACTTAAACTCGTCTCCCTGAAACTTAATAAAACACTCTCTGATTCCGTTTCAGACAATCTTTACCTTTCGGGGTGCGAAATAAGGGATATGAAGCAGTTTATGATCAGACAGCACCTTAATTATCAGGATTTCAGCAAAAAGACAATTGAATTTGTCAGCAGAAATTTCGGAACCGACAGCAAAGTAGTGTTTCAGATTGCCAGGGATGAACCTCGTTATGCTGAAGTCATCAGTCATGACGGTGAAATATCAGCCGAGGTTGTATATGCAATAAGATATGAAAGCGCCAGAACTCTCAGAGATATTATGCTAAGAAGGACAGGAACAGGAACTCTCGGAAATCCCGGTAAAGATATTATTAATAAAATAGCAGAAATAGCAGCTGAAATGCTGAAATGGGATAGAAAAAGAACTGAAGAAGAAATTGCATCAATGATGAAAGTTTATGAATTATTTTAACTACCAGATCATGTTTCCGGATCAGTTACAATGAGACTTCAGGGACCTTAAAACCAATACAAACAGATTAGAAAAATGGATTATACATACCGCCAAATCCTGAAATGGGGAGATAAAAGAGAAGAGGAGGTTGATCCTTTGATGGTAAGGGTAATCAGGGATAAATTTGGTCTGAAAGATTCTGATTTTGAGATGAAATTTCTTTCAGGAGCAGAGCCGGTAAAACTTGAAAAACCTTCAGCTTTAAAACCATGTCAGCTGGAATTTTTAACGGGCGTAGTCGGAAATGATAATATCCAAAGTGACGATTTCTCTCGTGCAAAATTCTCCTGCGGGAAATTCTATGGTGAATTGCTCGATTTAAGGCTGAACCTGGTTCCATATCCTCCGGATGCTGTAGTATCACCCAAAAGCCATGGGGAGGTTGTAAGGATTGTTGAATACTGCAATAATGAAAGAATTCCTATTATTCCGGTTGGCGGTCAATCATCAGTTACAGGTGCTTTGAAGGCTCCGCTTGGGGGCATAGCAATGGATCTGACAAAACACCTGAATAAGATCCTGAAAATTAACACTGCAAACAAAACAGCAACTGTCCAGGCAGGTATCTCCGGCCCGGCTCTTGAAAATGAACTGAACAGGCATGGATTCACTTGCGGTCATTTTCCGCAATCTTTTGAATACTCAACAGCAGGCGGCTGGATAGCGGCTAAAGGAGCCGGACAGAATTCAACTGGATACGGAAAGATTGAGGATATGGTTGTTGCTCTGAAAGTTGTCACTCCGGCAGGTGTAATTGAAACAAAAGAATATCCCAGGACAGCCCAGGGATGGGATATTTTCAGGCTTTTTACAGGGTCAGAGGGCACATTGGGAATTATAACTGAAGCTACTCTCAGTGTTCATAATTATTATCCTCAGAACACAACTTATGCTTCCTTTATCTTCAGATCTTTTGAACAGGCTGTCGCAGCAATGCAAAAAATGATTCAGAGCGAATACGGCAGACCCCATCTGTTCAGGATTTCTGATCCTGATGAAACAGATATAGCATTCAAAACCAGTGGATTCGACAATAGTTTATCTGATAAGGTGTTAAAGAAGCTTGGCTTTTTACAAGACAAGAGATCCCTGATGTTTGTCACAGTTGAAGGCGATGAAGATTACACAAAATTCGTTCTGAATAAAATCAAGAGGACTGCAAGAAGATGCAAAGGCATGTATATTGGTAAAAGTCCTGTAAAAAAATGGCTTGACCAGAGATTTTCGAGTGCATATATGCGTGATCCGCTTATGGATCTGGGCATTATGACAGATACTCTTGAGACAGCAGTAACCTGGGAAAACCTTCTGAAAGTATGGTCCGCCACACATAAGTATGTGAAACTGCGCCCAAAGACTGTTTTAATGATTCATATTTCCCATGTTTATGAAAACGGTGCAAACCTTTACTTCACATTCCTGAGTCCTATGGAAAAAGGAAACGAAAGGACAGACTTTGCAGCTTTTCACAGAGGATTGATCGAAACCATACAGGAGAACGGAGGTTCTCTTTCTCATCACCACGGCGTAGGAAGAGTTCTTGCTCCATGGATGGAACGGCATCTGGGCAAAACATCCATGGAAGCATTTGCTGCAGTTAAAAAACACTTTGATCCAAACAATATCATGAATCCCTCAGGGACCCTGGGGATACCATAAAAGAAATGAATTCTTCGCTTTCTATTTACAGATTAAACCCTGAAATGTCAACTGCAGGCTTCATAGAATTCATCACCGCCGGTCTGCCATCATCATTGCGAAAGGATCGGGTCTCTCCTGACCCGGCAGACCGTTTCCCTTAACTTTTCCGATCTCCTCCCAAATCAGACCGTGATTTGAACCGGAGCAGACGAACTGCCATCCTCCCGGCTTTTTATCGTTGTAGTTAAAATTACCATTGAGGTTTATTCTGGTAATTTAGGGGATCACCTCTCCCCCTGTCAAATCAAATTTATTTTAAAAATCATCCATGTTGAATATGTAAAAATCAGGCCAATGGGGAGGTTTGACTTGAAGTATCAATGCCACATAGAGTCGAGGGCCCTGAAAATAGTCAATCGTGATGGTATGAAGTCCTTGTTCAAGAAATACTCTCCCTTCTGCAGGAGCTGTTCTATGCGTTCCATCATTATTAATGACTATGTTTTTGTCAATAATTAACCTTGATCCGTCATCACTTATAAGTTTAAAAGTATACTCGCCTGATTTAGCCATCGGGATATTAATCTGCCCTGAATAGCTCAATGCAAACCATTCAAAACGATTGGTTATACCCGGGAAGCCTGCATCAAAAGCTCTTTCCGGTACATTCAGGCTTTTAGTATAGATATACCCTACCGGGTGTAGTCCTGAAAAATCAGGTAAATTTGCTGTTCCTTCAGGAAGATAATAGATGCTTCCTGTCAATGAGTTCGGGGACCAGTTATTCTGTCCGAAAACATTTTCTGCCTGAGCCTGGTTCTGTTTAACCGGATGGTAGGAAAAAAAACTATTTGCATATTGCAGGTCAGGTGTAAGATTGAATTGACCGACGACCTCTGCGAGGATATTCCAATCCTGCGACGGGTCGAGTTTAACCAGCCTGACAATTTCCAACGGTTGATTGGGTGAAAGATTCCCATTTAACGGAATAGTTTCCTGCACTAATGCAGACGATTCCTTCATAATCGTAAACTTCAGGGAAACTCCGGTACAAATTTCCCGAGAAAAATTAAAGACCTGGCATTTAATTGTTAGATAACCAGGATTTGCCGGATCATAATATGCAACAACACCAGGTGAAAGGGCTGTTATTGCCGATCTCCAGAGAGTATAAACAGCTTCAACAGACTGTTTTATACCCTCAACCGGGGATAAATATATTCTCTCAATGTCATTTCTTGTCCGCAGCGCAACATTTGAAGCGAAATCGTAAACCTGAGAAGACTGTGAAATACCGGAAGTACCGGCAAACTCATAATCAGGGCGGCTATTCTGCCATAACCTATCATAAGGAGGCAACAGATTGAATACAAGATTATTATAACCTCCACTTGAGATCCAGGCGCTGTGGGCATTTGCTTCCCAGGTAGCATGACTGGAGAATAAGACTTTCGCCACAGTTCCATTCCAATACCATGGATCAAACCAGTCTATCGGGTTTGTATTATAGTTGGTTCCATCAGAGTCAATTTCACCTCTCGCAATAAAAAATTTTCTTAAGCACAAAGTGAAATCAGAATTAATTCCATAACCCTCTTGAAGCACCTGGTCAACAACAGATTCTGACGGAAGTTGAGTCGAAATAGTCTTGTTAAAAAGGTACAATGGGCCTGATTCATTTTCTGTAAGAATGGATTTTCCACTATTAATCATGGAGGATGCCTGGAAAACCGGAATCCCGTTAAGGTGATACGGAACAAACATATCTGCAAGAAAATGAGCTGACCATGTCATCCCTCTGACTGCTGCTTCAACATCCATTGAGCGGCCCTCCATTGCCTTTGCGAACTCATAGTACTGTTTGCCGGCAGATTCGGGAGCCTTGCCATAGTTTGTCAGAGGATTATACCAATGTGATGAGTATGGTGATGCCCCGTCAGCATCCGGACCAGGCCCTGCTACTGATAAGGAACCAATATCGCCATATACTCCCTCATAATTAAGAATTTCTTCAATACTGATACCCCGTCCATCAGCAAACTTCAGATTTCTATAATTTTTCATAGCAGGATCAGCCATAAGAAGCTGGTAGGCAGCCTTAAGTATCTCCTGATGGGTATCTGTAACTTTGTATCCGATTACACCTCTGAAGGCACCCCACGAGTAAGCAACCCTGTTATGAGGACCAATAAATATGATCTGGAAAAAAAGTATTAAGCCAACCATAAGGGCTTTTTTCCCGGTAAACATATAGCATTTTTCTGATTTACAGTTTATTGAATACATTTTCATATAATATAAAGTTGGGAGATTAATGCCAGAAAACACTTATATTTTAAATGCTGTATCTTATCTATTGCTTAATTGAATACTAAGTTATGCAATCAATTGTCATAAAACAAAAAATTTTCATTCCCGTACGAAAACAAAAAAGCCGCTCATGGAGCAGCTCTTTGTCTTTTTTTAGAAGTATATTTTTTACTTTGACAGAACAGGGATCTGACGATTAATTGACTCCTCAAGTGATATCAGGGTTTCAGTCCGGACAACTCCGGGAATATTTTGTATTTTATCAGTAAGAATATCACGAAGGTGCTCATTATCACGCGTATATACCTTAAGAAACAATGAATAATTCCCTGTAGTATAGTGACATTCGATAATCTCGGGTATCTCTTTGAATTTCTTAATAACATCCCGGTAGTGCCCCGGATGATCGAGATAAACACCTATATAAGCACAAGTTTTAAATCCGACCAGTGCCGGATCAACCTTAAATTCCGAGCCTCTGATGACGCCGATCTTTATCAGCCTCTGAACCCGCTGATGGATTGCAGCACCAGATACATTACATTCCCTGGCGACCTCCAGGTAGGGAACTCTAGCATTTTTAGTAATAATATCGAGTATTTTCTTATCCAGATTATCGATATGAATATTTTCTGTCATTTTTAATGATTTTGATTAAAGGAAATTGATCTTATGCATTTAACGCTTACAAATTTAAGGAAAAACAGAGACATTTACCTGATAATTAGAATTCTTTTAACACAGGAAAATTTCTTCCGGAAGAAAGAAGTTTAAAATATTCTATTATGGATATTTTAAGACTGATTATCTATTTATTAACCCGATAATATCCTTTATATCGCTGAATCCTTTGTCATTCAAATAATTATTTATCCCGTCAATTATTTTGATTGAATTCCGGGGATCAATAAAGGATGCGGTGCCAACCTGTATCGCGCCGGCACCTGCCAGGAAAAACTCAACAGCATCAGCGGCGGTCATTATTCCGCCAATACCGATAACAGGTATTTTAACAGCCTTTGCGACCTGCCATACCATTCTCAAAGCAACAGGTTTCACAGCTGGTCCGGAAAGACCTCCTGTAATTGTCGACAAAGATGGTCTCATGATTCTTATATCAACAGCCATCCCGAGCAACGTATTAATAAGTGAGACTGAATCGGCTCCCTCCTCTTCAGCAATTCTGGCAAAATCGACTATGTTTGTTACGTTGGGAGAAAGTTTAACAATGAGCACTTTTGAATATACAGCTCTTACTGCTCTAATAACTTCCCGGGCAGAATCAGTATTTGTTCCAAAAATCATTCCACCCATTTTTACATTGGGACATGAAATGTTAAGCTCTATGGCAGGAATTTTTTCGAGGTTGTTAACCCGTTCAGCTAAAGCAATATAGTCTTCAACATAACTTCCATTGATGTTTACAATCACATTGGTTTCGTATCCTGATATTTTGGGATATATATTTTTTTCGAAGTAGTCAATACCCTTATTCTGCAAACCTACAGCATTCAGCATTCCTGAAGGTGTTTCAGCCATCCTCGGATAAGGGTTCCCTTCCCTGGGTTCCATGGTTGTACCCTTAAGTATAATGCCTCCAAGCTTTGAAACATCAATGAAATCATCAAATTCTGACCCGTATCCGAAAGTACCGGAAGCAGTAATTACCGGGTTCTTAAACTTCAGATTACCTATTTGAACACCCATGTTCACCATTTCAATTCCTTTACATTAAACACAGGACCATCCAAACATGTACAGAGATTTCCATTCACTGTATTTACCACACAGCATAAACACACTCCAAAACCGCATGCCATAAGGTTTTCGAGCGATACTTCGCACGTAATGTCATTCTTCCGGCAGTAGCCGGCAACAGCTTTCATCATTGCCTCAGGACCACAGCAGCAGACATGATTAAAACGATTTTCTTTTAATACCGGATGATCGGTAACAAAACCCTTTTCACCTTTTGATCCGTCTTCTGTAGTGAGGTATACCCGTCCTGTTTTATTATATTCATCATATTCGATTATCCGGTCAGAATTTCTGAAGCCTAACAAAATTTCCGGATTAAAGCCTTTTGATTTTAAGTATTTCCCAAGAAACAATAAGGGAGCTACACCGCATCCCCCTCCAATAAGCAGAATATGAGCATTTTCAGCAGGCAGACTAAATGAATTACCAAGAGGGTAAATAATATTGAGGGTCTCGCCTGCTTTCAGATTTGAAAGTTTTTCTGTCCCTTTTCCAGCAACCTGGATGAGAATTTTTATTGTATTCTTTTCATAATCAACATCATGAATAGAAAGCGGGCGACGGAGGAACGTTCCAGGACTATCTTCGACTTTAGCCTGAACAAACTGCCCTGGTTTAAGGTCCGGAATATAGCTGTTTCCTAAAAGTTCGAGAATAAAGTAATCGTTATTCAGGCGACGGTTTTCCTTTATGGTAAAGTCCTCAATCCTCTTTGCCATCTGTAATCGGTTTTCAGCAAAGATAATTAATGATCGGGTACTTATTAATATCGGCTAATCTTTCCTTGGATAAAATTCCTCGAAACTGTTATTCTCATAAAACCAGACAATTTTTTCCACCTGAGAATATCGTTTTTCGGACTTTTTTGAATCTTCGTTGTAAGTTTCTGAATCCTGCGGGCTTATAATATCGATTTTTTCATCAGTTTTTCCAGCATTTTCCTTCGGTTTTACCGGTTCAATCAGATCGATATTGGAAAACAGATCAGCCATCTTTGGTTCCTTGTACATAGAACCTTTGCCGAACAAGAGCCAGTCTGTCGACAGGAATGAATATTTTTCAAGCATCTTTATCACAAAATCCAGGCTGGGATTATTCCTTCCTGAAAGGATATGTGAGATACCTGACGGTTGAACACTAATTTCTTCAGCAAACTGAGCGGAGGTTTTATTTTCTCTTTTTAGAAATTCAAGAATACGGTTTTTCATAATCTGATTTTAGTTTATTACAAATGTAAATATTATAAAGTTTACATGAGTAATTTTCATACATTACATTAGTAACTCTATGAATATTATAAAAAAATGCAAAATCTCATTGTTTGCTATATTGCTATGTATCAGTT
>JBGPAF010000030.1:0-8960 GCA_041480535.1 Bacteroidia bacterium | reverse complement strand
CGAAGTGATCCTGCGAAATGAAAAACGGATGCTCCAGGAAGCCGTTGATTCTCTCTTTGATAACTCAAGGAAGGCCAATGCAGTAAAAACAGATGCAAACCGTCCTCTTAAGTCGCTTAGTGACAGCCTTAAAGGAAAACAAGGACGATTTCGTCAGAATCTTCTTGGAAAAAGGGTTGACTACTCGGCTCGTTCGGTTATCGTTGTCGGACCTGAACTTAGTCTCCATGAATGTGGTTTACCAAAAGATATGGCTGCTGAACTATATAAGCCATTCATTATCCGTAAACTCATTGAACGAGGAATTGTAAAAACGGTTAAGTCGGCAAAGAAAATCGTTGACAGGAAAGACCCGGTTGTATGGGATATCCTGGAGAACGTTCTCAAAGGGCACCCCGTTCTGTTAAACCGCGCTCCAACACTTCACAGGCTTGGGATACAGGCCTTCCAGCCAAAGCTGATCGAAGGTAAAGCAATCCAGCTTCATCCTCTGGTATGTACTGCATTCAACGCTGACTTCGATGGTGACCAGATGGCTGTTCACCTTCCACTTGGCAATGGTGCTGTGCTTGAGGCTCAAATGCTGATGCTGGCTTCTCATAATATTCTTAATCCCGCTAATGGAGCACCAATTACCGTACCTTCACAGGACATGGTACTTGGTCTCTATTACATTTCAAAGGGACGAAAGAGCACACCAACAGAAAAAGTCAGGGGAGAAGGTCTTGTTTTCTACTCGCCTGAGGAGGTAAATGTTGCCTATAATGAAGGAAAGATAGATCTTCATGCTGTTATAAAAGTTAAAGTTAATGACAGGGTTGATGGAGAATTTGTTAACCACCTTCTGGAGACTACTGTTGGAAGGGTTATTTTCAACCAGTATGTTCCTGCAGAAGTTGGCTTTATCAATGAGATTCTTACCAAAAAGTCACTCAGGGATATTATTGGCCGGGTTCTTAAACTTGCCGGCACAGCAAAAACTGCCGATTTCCTTGATGCTATCAAGAACCTTGGTTTTTATTCAGCATTTAAAGGAGGTCTTTCGTTCAACCTCGATGATGTTATTATTCCTGAAGAGAAAACAAAATTTGTTACTGAGGGATACGAACAGGTAGAAGAGGTACTGAACAACTACAGCATGGGTTTCATTACTAATAACGAACGTTATAACCAGATAATTGATATCTGGACACATGTCAATGCAAGGCTCACACAATCGCTGATGAAACAGCTTTCTAACGATAAGCAGGGTTTCAATTCAGTTTACATGATGCTCGACTCAGGTGCAAGGGGATCGAAAGAACAGATCCGTCAGCTTTCGGGTATGAGGGGCCTTATGGCCAAACCTCAGAAATCTGGTTCTACCGGGTCTGAGATCATTGAGAATCCGATTCTTTCGAACTTCAAAGAAGGATTGTCGGTTCTGGAGTACTTTATCTCAACACACGGTGCACGTAAAGGTCTTGCCGATACAGCTCTTAAAACAGCCGATGCAGGTTATCTGACCCGTCGTCTGGTTGACGTATCGCAGGATGTAATCATCAACGAGGAAGACTGCGGTACTCTCAGAGGGCTGGTTGCTACAGCGATCAAGAAAAATGAGGAAGTGGTAGAATCACTTTACGAAAGAGTACTTGGCCGCACAACAGTTCATAATGTATATCATCCCCTGACCGGTGAACTTATTGTTGAATCAGGGCAGGAACTTACTGAAGAGCTGGCCAAGAAAATTGACGATTCACCGATTGAACAGGTCGAAATTCGTTCAGTTCTTACATGCGAATCGAAAAAAGGAGTGTGTGCTAAATGTTACGGACGCAACCTTT
The DNA here is from genome assembly GCA_041480535.1 of Bacteroidia bacterium. GTDB lineage: Bacteria > Bacteroidota > Bacteroidia > Bacteroidales > VadinHA17 > LD21. The sequence continues at coordinate 7,134 of JBGPAF010000030.1, read as the reverse complement.
CAACAGGACGTATGGTACAGAAAGGAGAAGCAACCGGTGTAATTGCTGCCCAGAGTATTGGTGAACCCGGTACGCAGCTGACTCTCCGTACATTCCACGTGGGTGGTACTGCATCAAATATTACTACCGAATCGAGACTTGTTGCCCGTTACAGCGGAATAGCCGAGATCGAGGAACTAAGATCGGTACCTAAAAAGGATCCTGAAAAAGGAGATATTGATATTGTTATCGGACGTCTTGCAGAATTAAGAATTGTCGACAAGAAAACCGGCATAGCCCTTACTACACATACAATTCCTTATGGTTCAAAACTTTATATTAAGCCCGGACAGGATATTGAAAAGGGTAAACTTATATGCGAATGGGATCCGTTTAATGCGGTCATCATTTCAGAACTTGCTGGAAAGATAGGATACGACTACCTCATTGAGGGTATTACATTCCGCGAAGAGTCGGATGAGCAGACTGGCTTTAAGGAGAAAGTCATTATAGAAAGCAGGGATAAAACGAAAAACCCCGCAATTAAGATATTGGGACCGAAAGTAGAGGAACTCAGATTATATAACCTCCCTGTAGGTTCTCACCTTGTTGTTGAAACTGACAAGGTAGTTGAGGCAGGCGAGGTACTTGCAAAGATTCCAAGGGCTGTAGGCAAATCGGGTGATATAACCGGAGGTCTGCCAAGGGTAACAGAATTATTTGAAGCACGTAATCCTTCGAACCCGGCTATCGTATCAGAGATTGATGGTGAAGTGACTTTCGGAAAGATTAAAAGAGGTAACAGGGAAATCTCAATTAAGTCAAAAACTGATGAGACTAAAAAATACCTTGTACCACTTTCAAAACAGATTCTTGTACAGGAAAATGATTATGTAAAGGCAGGTGTCCCTCTTTCCGACGGAGCTATAACTCCCTCAGATATCCTTGCGATTAAAGGACCCACAAAAGTCCAGGAATATATTGTAAATGAAATACAGGAAGTATATCGTTTGCAGGGTGTTAAAATAAATGATAAACACTTTGAGATCATTGTACGCCAAATGATGCGCAAGGTTGAAATAGTGGATCCCGGAGATACTAAATTCCTTGAACGACAAGTTGTTGACAAACTCGAATTCATGGATGAAAACGACTGGATCTATGGTAAAAAATATGTTATGGATGGAGGAGATTCTCAGACACTGCGACCAGGGATGATAGTTTCCGCACGTAAGCTGAGGGATGAAAACTCTGTTCTTAAGCGCCGCGACCTGAAAGTTATTGAAGCAAGGGACGCTATCCCCGCAACCTCAAACCAGGTACTGCAGGGTATTACACGAGCCGCACTCCAAACCAACAGTTTCTTCTCGGCAGCTTCCTTCCAGGAAACTACCAAGGTACTTAATGAAGCAGCAATTCTGGGTAAGGTAGACAGGCTTGAAGGGTTGAAAGAAAACGTTATTGTCGGACATCTTATTCCGGCAGGAACAGGACAGCGTGAATACAACAGCATTATTGTAGGATCACTTGATGAATATGAGAATCTTACTGGTATTCCTGTTGAAGCCAGATCAGGATCAGATTTCGGTAAATAATATTTAATCAATTTAAGTCATGTCAGATCCCAAGAATCCAAACCAGATCAGTATAGAACTGAATGAAGAAGTAGCACAGGGAACCTATTCAAATCTTGCCGTTATTACTCATTCAGCTTCTGAATTTGTGATCGATTTTGTCCGGATAATGCCCGGGATTCCTAAAGCACAGGTCAAATCGAGGATTATACTTACTCCTGAGCATGCTAAGAGACTGGTTGCAGCGCTTCAGGATAATATTGCCAAATATGAATCTGTTCACGGAACTATTAAGGAAGTCAAAGGATCAGGACCGGTTTTGCCTATGACATTTGGTGGACCAACAGCACAGGCTTGAACTTATAAACATGTCTGAATGATAAGCCGTCATTTTTGTTTTGACGGCTTCTTTTTTGTAATAACTGAAATAAAACGTTACTTTGCAAGTTAATTCAATTTAATCCGCTAACACAGATCATAAATGATACTTAAGATAGTTAGAAAATCCCTTGTAATACTTATAATAATTTTACCGGTCTTTACTGATCTTGGTTGTAGAAAACAGGCAAAATGCGGCTGTGGAAAAGATGTACTGTTTGATCTTGACAGAGAACAGGCAAGTGTTTACTTTACTGAGTCTACTGCAACTTTTTCCCCAATAAGTAATCCCTATTCGACTTACTATTTCTGTAACCCTGGCGAAATGTACCCGAAATTAGCAGAATATAAATCCGGTGATGTGTTACTTGTCTCTGGCCATGTTTATTGGGAATGTAATTACCTCTATCAAAGTAGTAATTATTCTTACCAGAGTTATTATAAGGTATATAACATCCAGGTTACCGAAGTCACAACTGACCTTTACGGCAAAAAATAGGGTGCCTGTCTTTTCAGCTCCAATCTGAACATATATATTGATGCAATCATAATGTCAATTATTGATTGTTGCTCCAATTTTGTATATTTCTGAAAAATTTCTTAGTGATAAAGTACAGAATATCTTTTGTGGGAGCAGGAAGGGTTGCCGAAGCAATGAGCCGGGAGTTGCATAATGCAGGATTTGGTATTCAGAAGATCGTTGCAGAGACTGAATCCGGTAGCCGTGCCCTGGCCGGTACGTACAATGCTTCCTGGTCACAGGATTTGTCTTTTTCAGATTCCTCCGATGTAATTATTGTTGCTGTGCCCGACGACAGGATAAAAGAGGTTCTGAAGAAAATAAGTTGTAGTGAATATACTGCGGTTATCCATACTGCAGGAAGTATAGGTCTTGATATTTTTCCTGCCCCCTTAAAACATACTGGAGTTTTTTATCCGTTGCAGACCTTCTCAAAAGATCGTGATGTTGTTTTTAAAGATCTCCCATTTTTCCTTGAGGCATCTGACTCCTTTACATCCTCAATTCTGAAAAATCTGGCAGAATCGATAGGTGGAATAATCCATTTTGTTGATACTGAACACAGAAGACTGCTTCATATTGCTGCTGTGTTTGTTTGTAATTTTGTCAATCATATGCTTACAGCCGGAAAGATGATTACATCAGAAGCAGGATTTTCGTTTGAGGTTCTAAAACCATTAATAAATGAGACCATTTCGAAAGCCCTGGAAATAGGACCTGAAAATTCACAAACAGGGCCGGCTGTTCGATTTGATATGAATACGATTGAAAAGCATCTCGATTTATTATCTTTCTCACCTGAATTGCAGAGTATATACAGAGAGGTGACAAAATCGATTATGAGTTTTTATAAAATGTCCTGAGAAATGACCAATTTTAAGGAAGATCTTGTAAAAATAAAAGCGTTCGTTTTTGACATTGATGGTGTTTTGTCGTTACAGACTATCAGCCTTAATGCTTTTGGTGTCCCAAACAGAACCGTTAACCTGCGCGACGGATATGCACTGCAGCTTGCGGTTAAAAAGGGTTATTATATAGCTATTATCTCCGGAAGCAATTCAAAAGAGTATCTTCGTAGACTTAAGCTGCTCGGAATTAAAGATGTTTATCTCAACAGTCGTTCCAAGCTTGAGCACTTTAATAATTTTCTGAAAAAACACAATCTGAAAAATTCTGAAGTCTTATTTATGGGAGACGACATACCGGATTTTCAAGTTATGAAACAGACGGGAGTTCCGGTCTGTCCTTCTGATGCTGATAGTGAGATAAAACAGGTGTCTTCCTATATTTCAGATAAAAAGGGTGGTGAAGGATGTGTAAGGGATGTTATTGAACAGGTTTTAAGGTTGCATAATAACTGGATGGATACTGACGCATTTACCTGGTAATTTATGAAAGCATTTCTTAACCTTATCCGATGGCAGAATCTTCTCATAGTTGTACTTACAATGGTACTTATGAGATATGCTGTTATTGAACCGGTTATAAGTAAAATTAGTGTTATTTTAATAAGAGGTACCGGTCAGGAAATCCCTTTGGCCCTTCAGTTTCCATGGTATGATTTTTTAATTCTGGTTGCTGCAACTGTATTTATTACTGCAGGAGGATATGTAATAAACGATTATTTCGATATTAAAACCGACCTGATAAACAGAGGAAAGGTTATTGTTGGTAATAAGATTCCTAGGCGGCAGGCCATGATGTGGCATAACGTATTAAATATTGCAGGTGTATCTGCTGGTTTCTATATCTCATGGAAAGCAGGATACTTCTGGTTGGGTGCATTGTTTCTGATCGTTTCAGGATTACTTTACTTCTATTCAGCAAGTTACAAAAGACAATTTCTTGTAGGAAATATCGTAGTAGCGATTCTGACAGCATTGGTCCCAATGCTTGTTGTTCTTTACGAATGGCCGGCATTATACAGATATTATGAAGTAAATGCAATAACGTCTCCAAGACTCGACCTGATATTTTATTGGGTCGGAGGATTTGCCCTGTTTGCATTTATTACAACTCTTACAAGGGAGATAATTAAGGATATTGAAGATTTTGAAGGAGATATGGCTTATGGCAGAAACACCGTTCCTGTTGTTACAGGTGTGCTTACAGCAAAAATAATTTCAGTATGCCTCATAATAATTATCATTGCCTTACTTTATCTTGTATGGTATTTTTTCATTAATGATAAGATCACTTTGATCTACGTTTCATTGACAGTGGTATTACCCCTTTTATTTGTTATATATCAGTTGATTATCAGCCAGAATAGAAAACAGCTTCATAGCGCCAGCAGATTGATGAAGATTGTAATTCTCACAGGAATTCTTTATTCTGTCTTAGTTAAAATAATCCTTACCTGGAATCTTGTGTGGCCATGATCATAGAAGACCTTAACAGATTCAGGATAATTCTGGCTTCCCGTTCTCTCAGAAGACAGCAACTTCTCAGTGAGCTGGGTCTCAGATTTGATGTTGTGATAAAGAATTGGGCAGAAGAATATCCACCAAATCTGACGGGAAAAGAAATTGCGCTTCATGTTGCACGCCAAAAAGCAAACACCTTTAGGTCTGAAATAAAAGATAATGAGATAGTTATTACTGCCGACACAATAGTATGGTGTAATAACAAAGTGCTTGATAAACCTGTCAACAAAGCCGATGCATTGAAGATAATCCGGGAGATTTCGGGTAACACACATGAGGTCATTACAGGGGTTTGTCTACTTTCAACCAGGAAACAGACCTCATTTTTTTCATCAACTAAAGTGACATTTGAAACACTGTCCGGGGAGGAAATTGAATACTATATTCAAAAGTATCGGCCATTCGATAAGGCAGGCGCTTACGGAATCCAGGAATGGATCGGAATTGCCGCATGCAGTCATATTGAAGGTTCATATTTCAATGTTATGGGATTGCCTGTTCAGCGACTTTATAAAGAACTTCAGGAATTTATTCAAAAGTAAAGGTAAAAATTAAGGTAAAAGGTAAAAGGTAAAAGTAACTCAAAAGAAATCCCCTCCATGGAAGGGGGCCGAGCGTTACGAATTTGCCCTGTGGACAAATTTAGCGCATCGCCTTCGGCAAGCCTTCGGCGACCGAAGGAAGGAGCCGGACTGTAGGGTCAGGGGTGGGTTAAAAATAAAGACATAAGACACTAGAAATTAAAAACTAGAGATAGAAATGAAAAGAATACTACTGACGATCTTGTTATTACTGACCATATTTCTGGCTCCGGCAATAAGTGCTGATGAGGGTATGTGGATCCCCTTACTTATTGAAAAGTATAATATCAAACTGATGCAACAGAAAGGTTTTAAGCTATCTGCCGAAGACATCTATAGTGTGAACAGGGCTTGTATGAAGGATGCAGTAGTGATTTTCGGCGGAGGCTGCACCGGGGAACTGATATCATCCGAAGGTCTTCTGATTACCAATCACCATTGCGGTTATGGCCAGATCCAGGAGCACTCAAGTCTCGAGCATGATTATCTTACAAATGGCTTCTGGGCAATGTCAAGGCAGGAGGAGCTTCCTAATCCCGGACTTTCCGTAACTATCCTGAAATGGATGGAAGATGTTACTGATAAGGCCCTTTCAGGAGTAAAGGAGGGAATGGATCCGGCTGAACGTGAAAAAATAATAAATGCCAACATTGATAACATACAGAAGAAAGCTGCGGAGGGAACAGGTTACAGGGCATTCGTACGGCCATTCTATATGGGGAATCAATTCTTCTTGTTTGTTAATGAGACTTTCAGAGATGTACGATTGGTTGGAGCTCCTCCTTCAGCTATAGGTAAGTTCGGAGGAGAAACAGATAACTGGATATGGCCACGTCATACTGGTGATTTTTCTCTGTTCAGAGTGTATGCTGATAAGAATAACAAGCCATCCGACTACTCAAAAGATAATGTCCCTTATCAGCCGGCTTACTATTTTCCGATATCGCTTAAAGGTGTGAAAGAGGGTGATTTTACAATGGTATATGGATATCCGGGTACTACTAATGAATATGTGCCTTCCTATCACATCGATATGGTCAAAAATTTTATAGATCCGAAAATGATAGCTGTCAGGACAAAAAAAATTGAGATCATGGAAGCCGCGATAAATACAGACCCTCTAATCAGGATTCAATATTCTGCAAAGAAATCAGGCATTGCTAACTCATGGAAGAAATGGATAGGAGAGATACAGGGTCTTGACAGAATGAATACTATCGTTAAAAAACAGGAGTTTGAAGCACGGCTGACTGAATGGATTCAGGCAGATGAAACAAGGAAATTGAAATACGGGAATATACTTCCGGCATATAAAGAGTTATATTCAGGTCTTAAAGAATACAGTATTGTTAACAGCTTCACTAATGAGGTAATGAATGGTGTCGAAGCAATAAGTTTTGCCAGAAGTCTCAATGGGCTGGCCGATCTTTATGAAAAAAATGCAGAAGAGGAGGCTATACAAAAACTCAAGGACAATCTTCTTGCTGCCTCAAAGGATTTTTTCAAAGATTACAACAAAGAAACTGATAAGAAGTTATTTGTTGCACTTATGACGATGTATGGAGAAACCCTTGATATCAAATGGCAGGCTCCTGAATATCTTAAGCTGAAAAAATCATGCGGAAGTAACTTTGCTGCTGTGGTTGAAAAAATGTATAGACATACTGTCTTTGCTG
>JBGPAF010000029.1:0-8969 GCA_041480535.1 Bacteroidia bacterium | reverse complement strand
TAATTCGACAAAGCTTCAATTTCCCAGTTTTGTCTGATACTTTGTTCAATATAACCGATTAGTCGTTCCTTGATCATAGTTTCAGGTTTTTAGTTTAGGACCCGCCAAGATATAAATAATATCGGTAAGTCAAATTTCGCTATATAAAGTACATCAGAAGAATAGCCACAACCGATATCAGGTTTACAGCTGTAAAAAAGTAATTATACCCCTCTCTCTTTTTACTGAAATAGCCGAGTTTTCTTGCAAAGATCCCAATAGTCGGCGCAAACAGAACGATAAGAAATGCAAAAAATTCTATCCCGTAAAATACTTTGTCCAGTCCTCCTTTAACAAGAGCTGACAGGTACACTATTATACACAGCACAAGCAGGTAAAACAGGTAGCTGAGTTTCAGGAGCAATGTTGAAAACAGTCTGCGCTTATGCAGTTGATGCGGTTTCAGGTAAGCGTAAGCAACCGAGAAGATTATTACAATAAAGATAATCCCCAGAATATGATTTAAAATCTCATTGAAATTTGCCATATCTGCGGGTATTAATTGCCGGATCATGATTCTTTTATCGTCCAGATTAATGAACTGGCACCAAGAACAGCTGCATTCTGGGTACTGAGTTCTGATGGGAGCAATTTAACTTTACCCTTGTAAATGTGCAGAAGATTTTCTTCCATGTACTCCTTGGCCGGTTCAAAGATGAGCTCTTTTGCAAGGGCAAGGCCGCCAAAGAGAAATATGGCCTCAGGATTTGTGTGAGCCACAACATCGGCAAGCTTGAATCCAAGCATTCTGCCGGTATGTTCAAAAGCTCTCTTTGCAATGTAATCACCTCGTTTTGCGGCTTCATGTATTTTTTCAGCATCAAGCTCCTCAAAACTTAATTTCCTCAATTCGCTGGGTACAATGCTGTCGGCCATCACTTTTAGCAGGGTCCTTTTAAGTCCTGTTGCTGAAACATATGTTTCAAGACAACCTTTTCTTCCGCAATCACAATCACGGTTTGACGGTCCCGGCCGGATGGCAGTATGACCAAGTTCCCCTGCGAAGCCATCATGCCCGTACAACAATTTGCCATCAATAACAAAACCGCTTCCCAGACCTGTACCCAGTGTGATAACAACAAAATTCTTCATGTTTTTTGCGCCTCCGTAAACCATTTCTCCAACGGCTGCTGCATTTGCATCATTGGTTACAACAACCGGCAGGCTGGTATGCCGCTTAAAGAGATCTGCCAGAGGGATTATTCCTTTCCAGGGAAGGTTGGCCGCATATTCAATTGTGCCCTTGTTAATATTTCCCATTGGGGCTCCAATGCCGAATCCCATTATTTCAATTTCATTTTCAATCTTCCGCTGTGTCACCATGATCTTTTCGAACAAAGCTGCCACATAGACTTCAGGCTCGTCATAATGATTGGTCTTTATCTTGTCTTCCGCAAGTATGTTGCCTTCGCGGTCAACAAATCCAAAGACTGTATTCGTTCCTCCGATGTCTATTCCTACTACAACTTTTTTGTTTTCCATATATAATGATTATATCGTTTTAATAAGAAATTCTGAAAGATCGTTTTGTACCTGAGGCTCCTGCTGGAACCCGCCTCCAAGATGCTGCCAGTATACTTCGGCATATTCGACACCTGCCATCTTGCCATAGTTGCGGTTCCCTTCAAGAACATACCCAAAGAAATCATCTATCTTGTGCATGTGCTTCATAAGACAGATTTGTGATTCATGACAGCCAAGCATTTTTCTCTTGGTTTCAATTACTGAAGTAACATCAACGTAAAAGTGCGGCGGTGCTATTTTTGATCCAAGCGGGTCGGTAAGCGTCAGAGGAGAGGAGTGATAAAGAAGCGGTGTAATCGGAACCGGTTTCTCTCTCACAGGGACCGTGCCAAGCGATGCTATCATTGCAGCGGCCTCGACAATATTTGCTGTGGTTCTGTGATCGGAGTGATAATCATTTGCAAGATGTGTAAAGATAACTCCTGCCCTGACTTTCCTGATAAGTGAGATTACTTTCAGCCGCAGGCCTTTGGTATCAAAAAGCAAACCATCGGTTCCACCCATCGTATAATACTCTGCATCCAGAACGGCGGCAGCTTTTCTAGCCTCCTCATAGCGGACCCTGGCAGTCTCTACCATATCCATGTCACAGCCGCCCAGATCACCTCCGGTCATAGTAGCAATTACTATTTGATAACCTTTGTCTTTTAAAAGCTTCAGGGCTCCGGCATTCCAGGCTTCCGCATCATCGGGATGCGCGTTGATTGATAATGCGACTTTATTAAATTTATGTTTCATCTGTATCAGTCTGTTAATTAATCAAAACAAATTTCTCAAAGAGTGAGAGCCGCAGGTCAAATCAAATAAATTTCAGCAATCCGAAATATTCAGGCCGGTGATAGTCCGGTTTATCTGTTGTTACAGGGTTCCATGTCACATAATGCGGAACAGAAAGTCCGTCGCCACATTTGTAGAAATTAGCCCTGAATGTTTTTCCTTTCAGTTCTGTTATTCCATGGTGAAAGAAAACATCCAGTGGGATTGCAATTGTAATTGTCCAGGAAAACTCACCTTTCTTTTCTCTGACACTTTTTTCCCCGACCGATGTCTTGCGTCGGATCCTGGAAATAATTTCAGGATCGGCTCTTTTGCTGTTCTCCCTTCCTGTGCCTGTTCCCATCAGGCATGTACCGATTCCGTTGAACTCAAGATTATAATATATTCCGTCAGTCGACGGAGAAACGAAAAACTCGACGCAGGAATCTTCACACACCATCTGATTTGATTCTGTTTTTTCGGCCTTGAACCATTGCTCTGTCACATAGTACTTCAGAAGTATTTCGTTGCTTGTATAAGCCATTGAAAACTTTACATCGGGCTTATAATCAAAGTCTTTCCAGTTCACCTCCTCAACCGGATATCTGATATTCAGAGAGTCGAGCTTTTCTGATATCTCATCCAGGTTGGGGTATTCTGATCTGAACTCAAGCTTATTAACTACTAAAGTTTTCATCGGCCGGTTCTTATTGATTCAGAGCAAAAACCACCAAATTTAGAACAAAATATTGTCTAAACAAGTACGATCGGGTATGAATAGTGCTATGAAAGTTCGTTCAGGATAAGAGCAGCTGCCCCGAGAACGGCTCCATTACTTTCCGGAATACCTGAAGGAAGTATTTTGACCGTATTTTTAAACAGGACATAATTATGTTTTTTAAGATACTCCCTGACAGGTTTAAACAGCAATTCGCCGGCCTGAGCAAGACCGCCAAACAGGAATATAGCTTCCGGACTTGTATACACTATTGAATTTACTATTCCGAATCCAAGTTTTTCAGCAGTGTATTCCATTGCTTTAACTGCAATAGGGTCTCCCTTTGCTGCAGCCTCAGCAATTGCCTTGGATGTAAGCTTTGATGGAGGTACATCTCTCAAAATGCTCTCATCCCTCATTTCGCTGATCATAAATGATACTGTCTTTACCAGTCCTGTAGCAGAAGCATAAGCCTCCAGACAACCCTTTCTTCCGCAGCCACATTCTCTTCCTCCGGGAACTACAATAACGTGTCCAACTTCGCCGGCAAAACCTGTATGTCCGTAAACCATTTTCCCGTCAACAACTATCCCGCTGCCAAGTCCTGTGCCAAGTGTCAGGACTATAAAATCCTTCATTTTCTTTGCACCGCCAAAGACCATTTCTCCCATTGCAGCAGCATTTGCATCATTGGTCACAACAACCGGTACTTTTACTTCCTTCTTTACAAGATCAGCGAGAGGGACGATCCCCTTCCATGCAAGGTTCGGAGCATGTTCAATCGTTCCCCTGTGGAAATTTGCATCAGGAGCACCAATTCCGACACCCGCCAGTTCAATATCTTTATTACCTGCCATCAGCTTCTTTATGCCGGCACCCAATGCTTTGACAAAATCATTAACAACAGGATAATCGGTTGTTTTGAGATGGCCCTCAGCCAATACTTTCCCTGTTTTATCAACAAGACCGAAAACTGTGTTTGTTCCGCCGATATCAACACCTGCTACAACGTTTTTCATTTTTGTAAATTTTTAATTATTAATATATTATCATTAGCTGCCCGGATTTGTAAGGGCTTGTTTATTATTTCTGAAATATATTGGTTTTAAATCATATTTCTGAATTATCTGCCTGATGTTTTTATTTTCTGAAGCTTCGGCTCTTTATAATTTTTTATTACCAGGTCCCATGGCTGTGTTACATCCCAGTTCTCCTTTATTTCAATTTCTTCAGGATAGTAAGTTACCGGTTCGGGCTGACGGTGGGTATCAAAATCACCGGTGGTCCATTTCCCGTCATTATCCAGGTCAAATATGACCCTGACCCTGTATTTGCCTTTTTCGAGAAGCGGAAATTCAAGCTTTCCATTATTTTTTAAATAAACCTGCCTCAACGGCTTTTCGGTGTTATCAAGAAGCTGAATAATTCTGCCTCCTTCATAACCGGCAATATCCAATGCCAGGTTACCGTATGATTCCGGACTCAATACCGAGAATTTGGCGGCTGTTGAATCGGAATTTTCACCATAAATACTTGTAAAAGCAGCGGAATCAGTAATAAAGATATAGTTTTTCCCGGGTTTCAGCTCAGTGTTGACATGATAACGGCAGGCGTTATTAGTGTCCTTTACCAGGCTGAACGGATGCCTGATTTTTTCCTCTTTTGTTAATTCATAAAAAACAAGCCTCGAGGTATCAGGCAGCATAAATGGCGCCGGTGCAGTTAATATGATCTGTTTGTCAGGTCTTTCCTGCCCTGATATACCAGTACTGACTTTGTAGGGTGTCCGTTTTACAGCTTTTGTCCTTGAAGCTCTTGGAGCCAGGAATCTCATCTGTATCGTGTCAGTCTTCATACCTGTAATTCCAAGTGTATCAGTGAAGGGGAAACTTACATAAGTTTCGATCTGTTGCCTGTTGTAAACAGTGCTGTCGGTAAGCCATACTGTAATTGTATCCTGGTTTTTATTCTTCTCTGTAAAATATTTATCAGGTGACACCCCGGGAATTGAAAATTCAAAGTTTAATGAATCGGGGGGAAGCGACAGTGTATATGTCAGCTGGTATGGCTGTTTTCTGGCTGAGGATGTAAGGTAGTGTAATTTCTTTTCAGCCTGGAAAAGAGTCAGCTGATATTCTCCAATGACCGGAGGGATGAAAGGAACTTTCCCATCAGCTGGTTTAGCCACAGCTGGTTTAGTCACAACTGGTTTAGTCACAACTGTTTTAGCCGTGTCTTTTTTCACAGGAAGATAATTTTTTTCAGGAACTATCTGAACTGGTCCCTCATAGAAAGCAAACATCTCGTCCCTGTTATTGTAATTCTTGCTGTTATCAGCGTCGACGAGCGCATAAAGCCTGTAAGTGCCAGGGTGGACATTATCAATCCGGTATTCCCCGTTCGCTGCGGCCCGGGTAATATAGACAGGGAGTTGTTTGTTCACAGAAGAATCTGCAAGCTGATCGTAGAGAAGCACCATAGTATTTTCAGGAGGATCGAGGTTCAGGGCAGAATAAACATTTCCTGTCACTGACAGGGAATCAATAAAAGAGGCCGTTGAAAATACAAACTGATAATTGTTTATTGCGTTGCCTTCATTCAGATCCCTTATTGCGTCCTGAAAGTAAAAAGTGTAAGTTGTGCTGTCTCTAAGCTGATCTTCATATTCAATATGGACACTCTTGCCCCTGACAAAAACATCCGGTCTTTTTTTCATAGGGGGAGAAACCATAAATTTCTCGCTTATCTTATCGAGAACAACATATTCATCGAAAGTAATGACGATTTCTTTATCATTGAAACTCGTTGCCCCGTTCGCAGGAACACATTTTAACACCACGGGGATTTCCTTATCCTTTGGTCCGCCTGATGGGGTATTCATTTTCGCACATCCGAATATAAGAATCCAGACCGGGATCAGAAACCATGAACTCCGGATATTGCAATCTCTCATCAATACAATCTTTGCATATTAATTGCAAACATACATTTTTTAAAGATACTTTGGATGCGGGAAGAGGTTGGCAATTATGAATTTGCAGGTTGAGAATATTATTTTGCCAAAAGATGTGGTATTACTTTGATATACTGCTTTGTCTCATTTTTATTAATATTTCCTACATTTGCAGCTAATTATACTCCTGATTATGCATTTACTTGTTATTCCATGGGATGTGAATCCTGAGATATTCCGGATAGGACCTGTTGCAATAAGATGGTACGGCTTACTGTTTGCCTCATCATTTTTATTCGGATATATAATTATGGACAGGATCTTCAAAAATGAAAATCTTTCACAATCTGTACTTGACCGTCTTACCGTATATATGGCAATCGGAGTGGTTGTAGGTGCAAGACTTGGCCATGTTCTGTTTTATGAACCTGAATATTATTTAAGTCACCCTGTTGAAATACTGAAAATATGGCATGGAGGTCTTGCAAGTCATGGTGCTGCCATAGGTATACTGATAGCATTATGGCTCTTTTGCAGAAAAGAAAAGAAAGACTATACCTGGGTAATCGACCGCATTGCAATTGTTGTTGCCCTTTCTGGTTTCTTTATCAGGATGGGGAACCTGATGAACTCTGAAATATATGGTGTTGAAACAACAGTTCCCTGGGGCTTTGTTTTTCTCCGGAACGGGGAGACTGCACCCAAACACCCTACGCAGATCTATGAGGGTCTGGCTTACCTGTTCATCTTTATACTGCTTTTCAGGATCTACTGGAAAAATAAGGGACAGCATATCCAGGGTCTGCTTATAAGCCTGTCATTGATACTGATTTTTACGGCTAGGTTCTTTATTGAATTCTTTAAGGAAGACCAGGTTGCATTTGAATCAGGAATGAAACTCAATATGGGTCAGCTTCTCAGCATTCCATTCGTAATTGCCGGATTTGTATGGCTCTACTTCAGCCTGAAGCAGAATAAGAGGGCAGTGATCAAGAGGAAAGGCTGAGGGCAGGGTGCTATTTCTTTAGAATGCCATTGAAAAGCACATCAAGAATTCCATTCAGCCTTTCTTCAATGTTAAGTTCCCTCTTCTTCCAGAATAGCGGAACTTCAAGTCCCTTAAGGGTTGTCTGAACGGCAAGCGCTGTATATTCGCTGTTGGTGACATTGAATACTTTCTTCCTGGCTCCATGATATAAAATCAGTCGAAGTATAGCCAGCTCCTCACGATCATATTTCGCCCGTATCGCTTCAATAAAATCAAAATGATCGAGATTCTTGTCAAAGATGGCATTATAGTAATTGGATAGTTTTTCGAACGATTTCATCCTTACAAAAACATAATTTCTCATTTTATCGCCCGGCGATTCAACTGATTTTATTGCTGTAGTAAGGTCATTTCTAAGTATATTAGCCTCGTGCAATACAACTGCTTCAAATATTTCTTCCTTGCTTTTATAATAGTAATATATAGAACTTTTACCCATTTTAAGAGCCCTGGCAATTTCATCCATAGTGGTTTTTTTAAAACCATACCGGCTAAATATCTGCCCGGAAGTGACTATTATCTTCTTTCTAAATTCTTCTTTATTAACCATATAGCAATTTCTTACAATATGAATTTACAATTCCTGCAAAGTTAAAATTTAAAAAAGTCTTATACAAATTTTCGAAGAAAACGGTCGAGAATTCGAATTTCGGATTTGAGATTTCGGATTTAAAAGTCATTTAATAATTCCGCAATCCAAAATCCGCATTCCAAAATGCCTAATCTCCGGTATTTTTGTAAATTTGGAATTCAAATCATTTCAGCCGGAAGAATTGGAACTATGCTTATAGACGGAAAAAACTACCAGAGTATCTGGCTTGACGAAAATGACAAAAGCATTGTCAGGGTAATTGACCAGCAAAAACTGCCTTTTTTCTTTGAGACGAAAGAGCTTTGTTCTGTTGATGATGTCTATAATGCAATCAGCGACATGACAGTCAGGGGAGCACCTCTGATTGGTGCAGCAGGTGCTTTCGGGATCTATCTGTCAACTCTTGAAATTAATACACATACCAATATCAGCAGTCATCTCAGCAATGCTGCAAGTTATCTTATCTCATGCCGCCCTACGGCTGTAAACCTCTCCTGGGCGGTAAATTATACAATGAAAAAGCTGACCGGCATCACTGATCCGGAGCTGCTTTCAGAAACTGCGCTTAACAGTGCACTGGAAATCTGCCGGACCGAAAAGGAGAACTGCAGAAAGATTGGCGAATACGGGATGCAGATAATAAAGGAAGCCAGCGAAAAGAAAAAAGGTGAACCAGTGAACATACTTACTCACTGCAATGCCGGTTGGCTTGCATGTATCGATTACGGCACTGTTACTGCTCCGGTTTATTTTGCTCACGAAAAAGGGATTCCTCTTCATATATGGGTTGATGAGACACGGCCAAAAAATCAGGGCGCAAGGCTTACTGCCTGGGAGCTTGGAAAAGAAGGGGTTCCATATACCCTGATACCCGATAACACTGGCGGGCACCTGATGCAGAATGGAATGGTCGATTTGGTATTTACAGGATGCGACCGGGCCACACGGAAAGGAGATATTGCCAACAAGATCGGTACATACCTGAAAGCACTTGCAGCTGCAGACAACAAGATCCCCTTTTATGCTCTGATGCCATCCACCTCAATTGATTTTGCGCTGTACGATGGCCTTAAGGAAATTATTGTTGAAGAACGCGACCAGGACGAGGTAATTTTTGTTTCCGGTTATGCTGACGGGGAAATTAAGTCCGTAAGGATATGTCCTGATGATGCCAAAGCCGGGAATTGGGGATTCGATATAACACCTGCCAGACTTGTTACCGGCCTGATAACCGAGAAGGGAGTCTGCAGTGCTGATGAAGAAAGTATAAAGAAACAATTTTCAGATAAATTCAATCAAAATGGAAGGGGTAGTAAA
Organism: Bacteroidia bacterium; assembly: GCA_041480535.1. GTDB lineage: Bacteria > Bacteroidota > Bacteroidia > Bacteroidales > VadinHA17 > LD21. Next base: position 22 of record JBGPAF010000029.1, on the reverse strand, counting down.
ATTTAATTGCTATTGGAATCAG
>JBGPAF010000028.1:0-8970 GCA_041480535.1 Bacteroidia bacterium | reverse complement strand
ATTAAATATCCAATATCCATTTACTTTGACATTTATTCTGCAACCAATGTTCGTCTGTTATCTCGATCCTGTGCATACCAGGTCCTTCTGGGATCTTAAGTATCTGTTTTAATCTCGAAACAATGGTAACCTTCCTGCCATCAATATAAACAGAAGAATTATTTCCCCTTTTTTACAAATTAACTATTTTATTTGCCTGTTATAAATTAAATTTTATTAAATTTATGGGTGTACTAGACCATTCTTTATAATTACATTGATTTTAGTGAAAGAATAAAGTGAAAATTAGATATTGGATATTTAATGTTATGCAGATAAAATTAAATGTCAAATACAAATTAAAAATTTTTCGCTTTTATATTAAATAAGTACACTCACAATAAATTAGATCACGTTGATCAATGATCCATACTTCGAAATCTATATTAAAAACCTCAAAAAGCATGAAAAAAAAGCTGAAACTCTTGTTTACATCTCATTTGCATGACCGATTTGGTCTGATTATGAGATTTTTATTCCTGATGGGCTTATTGACCACCATATCATTAAGTTCATATGGTAATTACAGAAATGCAGGTACCAATGATGTCACAACCCCTCAACAGGTAAAAGTTTCGGGTACTGTTACTGATGCAGGCACTGGAGAAGCACTTGCTGGTGTTAACGTTGTTCTTGAAGGGTCTACCATAGGGGTAATGACTGACGTAAAAGGGAAATACAGCCTTGCTGTGCCAGACCTCAGCGGTGTATTGCAGATTTCCTTTATCGGGTATGTCACCCAGAAAATTCCAATAACCGGGATGACAGTAATTAATGCTGCTCTTTCCGCTGAAGTTCAGGCTTTGGAGGAAGTTGTTGTTACCGGTTATGGAACTGCAAGGAAGAGTGATTTAACAGGATCTGTAAGTTCAATAAAACCCGAACAACTTCTGCAGTTGCCAACACAGCGTGTTGACCAGGCAATCCAGGGTCGTGCTACAGGTGTATATATCCTGAATACAGATGGTTCTCCAGGCGGTAATACATTGATCCGTATCAGAGGCAGCAACTCCATCAACGGTGGAAATGATCCTCTGATAATAGTTGACGGCCTCCAGGGTGCAAATATCAATCAGCTGAATCCAAATGACATAGCCTCAATGGAGATCCTTAAAGACGCTTCATCAACCGCTATTTACGGTTCACGAGGTGCAAACGGGGTGATCCTCATCACAACTAAATTAGGAAAAGTAGGTAAACCTGTTATTGATGCCGGTTACAGCATCGGTATCCAGAACCTTGCACGCAAACTGCCGGTAATGAATGCATATGATTTTGCCAGGTATAATAATTTCGCTAATAGCTTCAACACAGCAAACGGGCAAATCCCTAAGTATTATTTTACCGATGCAGATATTGAATATTATAAAACTCATTCCACTGACTGGCAGGATGAGATCTATAATACCGGCGTTATGCAGAATGCCAACCTCGCTATAAGCGGGGCAACCGACAGGCTTAAATACATGGTTTCAACAGGCTTACTCGATCACCAGGGTATTATGTTAAATTCCTCATACAACAGGCTTTCATTGCGGGCAAACCTGGCAGCTGATATCACCAAGTGGGTTGATTTCGGTCTGAACTACTCATATACCAGTGAAAAATACAAGTCACCCCCGTTTGAGGCAAATTTATTTACGGCTGTAAACGATGCACCAAGATGGGCTCCGACAGAACCGGTTTATGATGAGAACGGCAACTACTGGAGACACAGGCCCGGGTATGGCGCTTATGACACATGGAACCCTGTTGCCACTGCATTGGAAACAAAAATTGAAAATCCTACTTACCAGAATAACCTAAACCTGTTCCTGAATTTTAAACCGATGAAGGGACTTAGTTTAAAGATCATGGGTGGCGGAACTTTTTCAAATGCCTATAATAACAGATACCAGAATACCAAAACGCGGGACGGGTTTGCAATGAACGGAGTAGGAACTATCAATAATTCCTTCAGCAACCTTTATCAGAATACCAATATACTTACATATGATGATACCTTTGGACCTCATCACATTACATTTACGGGAGTTGCCGAGGAATTATTCAATACATATACCGGCAGTTCGATGAGAGGACAGGATTTCCTTGTTGACCAGCTGGGAACTGATAACATGGATGGAGCCAAATCAGTATCTGTCGACTCATGGCGCAGCGAAAGGGCTTTGATATCATTTATGGGACGTATCAATTACGGTCTGTTTAACAAATACCTCCTTACATTAAGCTACAGGGCCGACGGCTCCTCGGTTTTCGGAGAGAATAATAAATGGGGTTATTTCCCGTCCGGTTCACTGGCCTGGAGAATATCTCAGGAGGGATTTCTAAAAGATTCTCCGGTTGTAACTGATCTGAAATTAAGGGTAAGTTACGGAATTACGGGTAACCAGGCTATCAGCCCATATGGCTCCCTTGCCAGTCTGGCTTCCTGGTACAGGTATGGATACAACAACGGTTCAAACCTGAATATAGGTTTTGGGCTATCAGATATTGCCAATCCCAATCTGAAATGGGAATCTACCGCCCAGGGTGATATAGGGATTGATGTCTCCCTGTTCAAAGGAAGGCTGACCTCAACTATTGACGTTTACAGGAAAGTCACTGATGATCTTCTTATGCCAAGGCAATTGCCGGATTATGTAGGTGTATCAAGTATTATTGACAATATCGGATCCATTGAAAATAAAGGTATTGAAATATTGATCGGAGGTGATCCGGTTGTCGGAAAGTTCAGGTGGAATACTTCATTTAACATAACTGCAAACAGGAATAAAGTACTGGATCTCGGTCCGGGAATAGAAAAAATAGGTTACACTCCCACATCCGGCGGATATAATCTCGGTTCGGAGTATATGTTCCTCGAAGTGGGCCAGCCATTTGGTCAGATGAAAGGATGGAAATTCCTTGGATTGTGGGGGGTTGATGAGGATGCTGAAGCAAGAAGCTATGGGCAGCTTCCGGGTACCCCTAAATATGCCGATCTCAGCGGACCCGATGGTGAACCTGACGGACGTGTCGATGGATTCGACAAAACAACAATTGGATACGGTTATCCGGATTTCACATTTGGATGGACCAACCTCTTTATATATAATAATTTTGAGTTGTCGTTCCTCATCACAGGCTCCTATGGGAATGAACTCTTCAACACACTTAGGATCCGCAGGGAAACATATGAGGCAACCGATCCTAAAGTATGGAATTACTGGACACCTGAAAACCAGGACACTGATGTTCCGGCACATTATGACGGACAGTGGGCTCAGGATCAGCACCTGACAGATAAATATATCTTCGGTACTTCGGGAGGTGCCACCTCCAGATGGGTGGAAGATGCTTCTTTTGTACGGCTGAAGACAATAACTCTGGCTTACAATTTTGACCAGAACCTGCTTAGGAAAATAGGATTTTCCAAAGCGAGGTTATCTTTCACCGGAACAAATCTACTGACTCTGACCAAATACACCGGATATGATCCTGAAATTGCCCAGTTCCCGAACAATGATGCAACAATCGGGATAGATCAGAGCGTTTATCCAACTGCAAGGATGTACACATTTGGTGTTGATTTTACTTTCTAACAACATTTAACTATAAGATCATGAATAGAAAAAAATCGAATATAATCTATCTGGTAATGTTATCAGTAGTACTTCTTCTTTTTACTGCCAGATGTACGAAGCTTATAGAGAAACCTACCGATTTTGTCGGCCCGGATAATTTTTACAACTCTCCTTCACAAATTGAATCTGCATTCACAGCTTCAATGGACGTTTTGTTTGGAGGTTGGACATTTTATGACTGGTACAGATATCCGCAGATTTTTGATATGGATGACCAGGTGTATGAAGGCGATCTGGTAATTGGTGACGATCTCGGCAATGATTGCTGGACCAAGCATTACAGGGCTATTGCAGACATTAATCCCGCGATTAAGGCTCTCAATGATGGCAAATTAACTACTACCTCACAAGAAGACCAGGACATTCTGATGGCTCAGGCAAAATTCCTCAGGGCATGGAATTATTTCATGCTGGTACGCTACTACGGCGATGTACCTCTGATAACCGAGACAACCGATGCCACAAGTACTGAGATTGCCAGAGCACCCATTGCTGAAGTATATGACTTTATAGTAAATGACATGCTTTTTGCAACACAACATCTTCGTACTGTCTGGGGCTCAGAAGATAGAGCCCGTCCGACTGCAGATGTCGCCAAGGCTATGCTGTCAAAAGTGTATATTACTATGGCAACCGCACCAACGAACGATGCCACCAATTATGTAAAGGCAAGGGATATGGCAAAACAGGTTATGGATGCAGGCAATTATTCTCTTGTACCGAATGTTGCAGATGTATTTAAACTGGAGAACGAGTTCGGCCCTGAATTCATGTGGAGTTTTCATAATTCCCCCGAAGAATATGTGATAGAGCCTCAGATATGGCTGCCGGGCGAAATGGCTGGTGGCTGGGGTGACGTGTCATGTGAAAAGATATGGGGAGAGGCCTATCCCGATGAGCCACGCAGAGATGCTTACCTGCTGCTTGTGGACGACAAATTCGGGACCGGAACAACTTATCTGGACTGGTGGAAAAGTGCTCCATACGTCAGAAAATATCTCTATGATACGAATGACAACCTTGAAAAAAACGTATCCTATGAATGTTCTCCTATAATCAGGTATGCTGATGTATTATTACTGTATGCGGAAGCAGAGAATATGGTAAGCGGTCCTACCCAGGCTGCATGCGATGCGGTTAACCAGATTGTCAACCGGGCAACCGGCGGAGTGGCAAATCCGGCAGACCCGTTGTTTACCACCTCAATGTCAAAAGAGGAATTTGATGATGCAATCATTCAGCAGAGAAACCTCGAATTATGCTTCGAATATGACAGGTGGTTTGATATTCAGCGTAAAAGGATACTGGACAAGGTTTGTGATCCCGACTATTTACAGAATTTCTCCGTGGACGATTACCTTTTACCTATACCACAGAAAGATCTGAGGCTTAATATAAACCTGACTCAGAATCCTGGCTATACGGATCCTACACCATGATGTTTCCGGCTTTTTGAATAATCATACTTAGCTACCGGTGAAATATCCGGTAGCTATTTTTTTAAAAATATAATTAGTAATATTTTGATTATTAATTTCCCCGTGAGCCGGTTCTTAACTATCTTTCATAATCTCTTACCCAGGGAGGTTTAAAAATTAATTTATGGGAAAAACAATCTGTTTCAGGCTTTTCATCCTGATGGTACTTGCGGGAATAATTTTACCATCCTGCCGTCAACAGGATCAAAAAAGCGGATCAGAAAAAAATACACTTTTCCACCCGGTTCCACCAGAGCAGTCCGGTATAATGTTTGCAAACCAGCTTCGTGAAACAGACAGTGCCAATGCGATATTTTACGAGTATTATTACAACGGAGCCGGATTGGCTGTGGGGGATCTGAACAATGATGGGCTCAGTGACATTGTTTTTGGCGCCAACATGACTGAGAGCAGGGTTTATCTTAATAACGGGGACCTATCATTTTCAGATATAACAAAACAAAGCGGTGTAAATACCGCCGGAAAATGGATAACAGGAGTCAGCCTTGTCGATATTAACCAGGACGGGTGGCCGGATATATATCTCTGCGCAGCCGGCAATATCAATTATGATTATCATAATCTTCTGTATATCAGTAATGGAAAGAAAGACAACCTTGTGTTTACTGAATGCGCTGCTGCGGTAGGCCTCGATGACAATGGCTACTCAACACAAGCGGAGTTCTTTGATTACGATCACGATGGAGATCTTGACATGTATCTCGTTACAGCAGCATTGACGATACCAAATAAGAACGCTATACGCATGAGAAAAAATGACGGGTCAATGATCAATACAGACCGGTTGTACCGGAATGACGGAATAAATCCTCTTACCAAACTGCCTGTTTTCCATAATGTATCCCGTGAAGCCGGCATCACCTGGGATGGATTCGGGCTCGGAGCAAGCGTATGTGATATTAACAGGGACGGATGGCCGGATATATATGTAGGAAATGACTATATATCGAACGACCTTTTATATGTAAACCAAAGGAATGGCACTTTCCGGGAAATGATAAAAGAATATACGAAGCATATCAGCAACAGCACAATGGGAGTCGATATTGCAGACTTCAATAATGACGGCCTTGTGGATATCCTCTCACTCGATATGCAGCCGGAGGATTATTACAGGAAAAGGACCATGGCCTTAACAATGCGTGACTACAAGAGGTATATGAATGAACTGGAGGCAGGCTATTCTCCTCAGTATATCAGAAATATGCTTCAGCTTAATAACGGAGAGATAGAGGGGAAGATCACTTTAAGTGAGATAGGTCAGCTCGCAGGTGTTTTTGAAACAGACTGGAGCTGGGCTCCCCTGTTTGCTGATTTTGACAATGATGGATACAAGGATCTCTTTATTGGCAATGGAATACCACATGACGTAACCAACATGGATATTTCAGAACTATGGATGAAAACGATCAGAGAAAATCCCGGAATTCAGTTCAGCGTACTCTATAAACTATTGAAGAGTGAGATGGATAAAATTGGTAATATCAAAAAAACCAACGTAATGTTCCATAATACGGCAGGACTGGTTTTTGAGAATAAGACTAAAGCATGGGGACTTGAGAAGCCTCTGTATTCCACCGGTTCCGCATTTTCAGATCTTGATAATGATGGAGACCTCGACCTGATCCTGAATAATATTAATGATCTGGCTTCAGTTTTTGAGAATACACTGATAAGAGAGGATTCAGTCAACAGGAACAGCCATTTTCTTTCAATTCTTCTGAAGGGTGATTCATTAAACAATGGAGGCATCGGTACAAAAATAACTTTATACACCGGAGGAAAAATTCAATATTACGAGCATTTCCCTGTAAGAGGGTTTCAGTCAATGGTGGATCCTCAGATTCATTTTGGACTCGGTGAAAATACAATTATAGATTCATTGTACATCTGGTGGCCGGATGGAAAAGAACAATTTCTGTACAATATTCAAAGCGACCAGATCCTCACAATCAGATATCAGATGGCCTCATTCACCAAAAAACCGAGGCTAATTCCTAAAAACAATAGATTATTTGCCACGCAAACAGAAAAAACCAATATAAAATTCAAACATAACGAACGTCAGTTCATTGACTTTGATATCCAGCCGCTTGTACCGCATCTGTACTCCCAGGAAGGACCCGGCATTGCTGTGGGAGATGTGAATTCAGATGGCCTGGATGATTTCTTTATTGGCGGATCAACCGGTTTTTCAGGCATGATTTTTACTCAGGGAAAATCGGGTACCTTTTCCTCAAACACTCTGCCGGGCCAAAATAATTACGAGGATATGGGAGCGTTGCTCTTTGATGCAGACGGCGACACCGATAATGATCTGTATGTTGTAAGCGGTGGTTCCGGATTGCCCCCGGGTAATGCATATTATACCGACAGATTGTATATCAATGATGGTAAGGGACATTTTGTGATGGATAAAAATGCTTTACCTGATGAAAGGGTCTGCGGTTCCCAGGTTACGGCAGCTGATTTTGACAGGGATGGAGATCTGGACCTGTTTGTCTGCGGAAGGATTAACCTTGAGAATTACCCGATTCCACCCAGGAGTTTCCTCCTCAGGAATGACAGCAAAGAATCAAATATCAGATTTACTGATGTCACCAGCCTTGTTTCAAAGGATCTTGAAAAACCCGGCCTTATTGCATCAGCACTCTGGACTGATTTTAACAAGGATGGATGGTCTGATCTGATACTAGCCGGAGAATGGATGCCACTTACTTTCTTTAAAAATGACACGGGTAAACTAATAAATGTTACTTCGGTAACCGGATTGGAAAAGTGCACCGGATGGTGGAACAGTATAACGGCGTATGATTTTGACAAGGATGGTGATATTGACTACGCTGCCGGTAATCTTGGACTGAATACCCAGTACAAAGTATCCCAGGAAGAACCGATGAGGATTACAGCAAAAGATTTTGACATAAATGGATCATTGGATCCGGTATGCAGCTACTATGTCCAGGGTAAAAACTATCCAATATATCACAGAAATTTAATGATTTCCCAGATTCCTTCGCTGCAGAATAAATTTAAAACCTATGAAGAGTATGCCAGGGCTACATTTGATGATATTTTCCCGCCAACTGATTTAAAGGATGCATACATAAAAGATTGCAGGGTTACTGAATCCGCGTGGATTGAGAATCTGGGCAACGGAAACTTCAAAATACATTCTTTGCCGGTAGAAGCGCAAATATCCCCTGTGTTTGGCATTCTATCAGGTGATTATAATTCTGATGGTAATCCTGACCTCCTTTTAACCGGCAATTCCTATTCATCCAATATATATACCGGGCAGTACGACGCATCAATAGGTTTATTCATGGCTGGAGACGGGAAGGGGGGATTTTCTCCTGTTCAAGGAAGAGAAAGCGGCTTTTTTGTGGATGGCGATGCTAAAGGAATGGCGGAACTTGTATTGAAAGATGGAAGCTTACTTGTACTGGTTGCAAGGAATTCGGATAGTCTGAAAGTTATAATGGCATTAAGAAAACCACTTAAAACCATCAGAGTTAAAAATGATGAAGTTTCGGCAGAATTGACATTTAAAAATGGGGCAAAAGAGCACAGGGAATTTTACTATGGAAGCAGCTATCTTTCTCAGTCCTCAAGAGTATGTCCTATTCCCGAAGGTGTGGTTTCTGTAACATTTACAACCTACAAGGGAGAATCCAGAAAAATCTTAATTAATAATCAATAACAATAAACTCCTTGAAATATGAAAACACAAATTACTCTCTTCGGTGTCAGACAGTCAAACCTGAAGCCTTATGTCATTATACTGGCAACGGCAATCTTTCTGT